>JBBQOR010000007.1:0-19119 GCA_038331055.1 Burkholderiales bacterium | reverse complement strand
GGCTACACGCCCAAGCAGGTGCGGCTGTTGTGCGAGTGGTACTTGCGCGTCAGGAAGAGCAGCTGAACGGCCGGGAGCCTGCGTGCAGCACATCGTCGACCGGCGGCTGGCCGGGAAGAACAAGTCCATCGGCAACCGCGAGCGCTTCCTGCGTCGCTACAAGGACAAGGTCAAGGAGGCCGTCAGGCGCGCCATCGACGGCCGTGGCATCCGCGACATCGAGCGTGGCGAGGACATCCGCATCCCCAAGCGCGACATCGCCGAGCCGGTGTTCGGCCACGGCCAGGGCGGCGTGCGCGAGACCGTGCACCCGGGCAACCGCGAGTTCATCCGCGGCGACCGCATCCAGCGGCCCAAGGGCGGTGGCGGCGCTGGCGGCAGCGGCAAGGGCCAGGGCGGCGACAGCGGCGAAGGCGAGGATGACTTCGTCTTCAGCCTGAGCAAGGAAGAGTTCATGCAGGTCTTCTTCGAGGACCTGGCGCTGCCGCATCTGGTGCGCACGCAACTGGCCGAACTGCCCGAGTGGAAGTACCAGCGCGCCGGCTACTCCAGCGACGGCACGCCGAACAACCTGCATGTGGTGCGCAGCATGCGCGGGGCGATCGGCCGGCGCATCGCCATCGGCGCGGGCTCCAGGCGCGAGCTGCGCGAGATGGAGGACGAACTGGCCGCGCTGCTCGCACAGCCCGCCGCCGCCGACCCGGTCGATGCGCAGACGGATGCGCAAAAGCAGCGCTCGCAGATCGCCGAGCTCGAGCAGCGCATCAGCGTGCTGCGGCTGCGCCTCGAGCGCATCCCCTACCTCGACCCGATCGACCTGCGCTACCGCAACCGCGTGCGCGTGCCGGTGCCGACCAGCAAGGCGGTGATGTTCTGCCTGATGGACGTCTCGGGCTCGATGGATGAAGGCCGCAAGGAGCTGTCCAAGCGCTTCTTCATCCTGCTCTACCTGTTCCTGACCCGGCATTACGAGAAGATCGACATCGTCTTCATCCGTCACCACACCCAGGCGCAGGAAGTGGACGAGCAGAACTTCTTCCACGCCCGCGAGACCGGCGGCACGGTGGTCAGCAGCGCGCTGGTGCTGATGGAAGAAGTGATCCGCGCGCGCTACAACCCGGCCGAGTGGAACATCTACGGCGCGCAGGCCAGCGACGGCGACAACTGGCACCACGACAGCGGCCGCTGCCGCGAGTTGCTCGACCAGAAGATCCTGCCGCTGTGCCGCTACTACGCCTATGTGCAGGTGGCCGAGGAAGAGCAGAACCTGTGGGACGAGTACGGCAACCTGCTGGCCGCGCACCGGCACTTCGCGATGCGCAAGGCGACCAGCGCCGGCCAGATCTACCCGGTGTTCCGTGACCTGTTCAAGAAGGAAGGGGCCAAAGCCGCATGAAGCCGCAAGCCTCCCGCATGGCCGCGATGGGCGAGCCGCAGCCCGCGCCGCCGCGCGCCGAACACAAGCTGCCCGGCCCCAGCGACTGGAGCTTCGAGCTCGTCGACGAGTACCACCGCGTGATCCGCGCCACCGCCGAGCGCTTCGGCCTCGACACCTACCCGAACCAGCTGGAGATCATCACCGCCGAGCAGATGATGGATGCCTACGCCAGCGTGGGCATGCCGGTGAATTACCGCCACTGGAGCTACGGCAAGGAGTTCATCTCGACCGAGAAGAACTACAAGCGCGGCCACATGGGGCTGGCCTACGAGATCGTCATCAACAGCAACCCCTGCATCAGCTATCTGATGGAGGAGAACACGATGGCGATGCAGGCGCTGGTCATCGCCCACGCGGCCTACGGGCACAACAGCTTCTTCAAGGGCAACTATCTGTTCCGCATGTGGACGGATGCCTCGTCCATCATCGACTACCTGGTCTATGCCAAGGACTATGTCGCCAAGTGCGAGGAGAAGCATGGCATGGACGCGGTGGAGGCTTTCCTCGACAGCTGCCACGCCCTGTCCAATCACGGCGTGGACCGCTACCGCCGGCCCAGCCGCAAGAGCCTGGCGCAGGAGCTCTCCGAGCGCATCGACCGCGAGGCCTACGCGCAGCGCCAGGTCAACGACCTTTGGCGCACGCTGCCGCGCAAGGCAGACAAGGACGGCGCCGCCGCCGAAAGCCGGCGCTTCCCGGCCGAGCCGCAGGAGAACCTGCTGTACTTCATAGAGAAGAACGCGCCGCTGCTCGAGCCCTGGCAACGCGAGATCGTGCGCATCGTGCGCAAGGTGGCGCAGTACTTCTACCCGCAGCGCCAGACGCAGGTGATGAATGAAGGTTGGGCAACTTTCTGGCACTACAAGCTGCTGAACACGATGTACGACGACGGCTTCCTCACCGACGGCGTGATGATCGAGTGGCTGAAGTCGCACACCAACGTGGTCTACCAGCCGCCGGTGGGGCATCAGGCCTACAGCGGCATCAACCCCTATGCGCTGGGCTTCGCGATGTACAACGACATCCAGCGCATCTGCGTCAAGCCCACGGACGAGGACCGCGCCTGGTTCCCCGAGATCGCCGGCGCGCCCTGGCTACCGACGCTGGACCACGCGATGCGCAACTTCAAGGACGAAAGCTTCATCGGCCAGTACCTCAGCCCCAAGCTGATGCGCGAGATGCGCCTGTTCGCCATCGTCGACGACGAGCGCCAAAGCGAGATGGAGGTCGCCGCCATCCACGACGACACCGGCTACAAGCGGGTGCGCGAGAGCCTGTCGCACCAGTACGACCTGGGCTCGCGTGAGCCCAACATCCAGGTCTGGAACGTCAACCTGCGCGGCGACCGCTCGCTGACCCTGCGCCACTTCCAGCACCGTGATCGGCCGCTGGCCGACGGCGCACAAGAGGTGCTCAAGCATGTGGCGCGGCTGTGGGGCTTCGGCGTGCAGCTGGAAAGCGTCAATGGCCAGGGTGATGTGACCAAGCGCTTCGCGGTACCGGCGCTGACGCAGGCTTAGGCAGGCGGGCCGCCGGTGGCCACCTACAAAGAGCAGGTCAAGGCCTTCGAGGAGCGCATGCGCTCGATCGACGGCCAGACGCGGTTCTTCGACCTGGCCCGCTTCCCCTGGGTGCAAGACGTCGAGGCCCACTGGCGCGAAGTCCGCGCCGAGTGCGACGGCATGTTCCGCGCCCTGGACCTGCTGCCGGGCTATGAGGACATCCAGATCGAATCGCTGGAGCTCTCGGACGACGGCCGCTGGAAGATCGTGCCGTTCTGGGCCTATGGGCGCGCCCTGCACGACAACCTTCGCCGCTGCCCGCACACGGCTGCCGCGCTGGCGCTGATCCCCGGCCTGCGCTCGGCGATGTTCTCGATCCTGCTGCCCGGCAAGGTGTTGCCGCGGCACCGCGGGCCCTACGCCGGCGTGCTGCGTCACCATCTGGCCGTCACGGTGCCCGAGCCGGCGCTGTGCGGCATCGAGGTCGGTGGCGATGAGCGCGCCTGGGTCGAAGGCCGCAGCCTGGTCTTCGACGACACCCACATGCACCGGGCCTGGAACCATGGCAGCCAGACCCGCGTGGTGCTCTTCACCGACTTCGACCGGCCGCTGGCACCGCCACTGGACGCCTACAACCGCGAGATCATCCGCCGCATGGGCGACTCGCCTTTCATCGTCGACGCGATGGAGCGCTGGCGGCAGTGGGAAGCGCTCTACGGCGCGCGGGTGGATGCCTTGCTCGCCGGGCGCGGCTGAGGCCCGTCGGCAGTGAGCCCCTTCGACCAGCTGCCGCTGTCCGAAGACGGCCGCTGGAAGATCGTGCCGCTGGTGGCTTACGGACACACCCCGCCCGGCAACCTGCGCCGCTGCGCGCGCACCCTCGAGGCGCTGTCGCTGATCCCGGGTCTGCGCGCAGCGCTGTTCTCGATCCTGATGCCCGGCAAGTCGCTGCCCCCGCACCGCGGCATCTACGCGGGGGTGCTGCGCTACCACCTGGGCGTCAAGGTGCCTGAACCCGCGCTGTGCGGCATCGAAGTGGGTGGCGAGCAGCGCGCGTGGCAGGAAGGCCGCCGCCTGGTCTTCGATGACACGCACCTGCACCAGGCCTGGAACCGCGGCAGCGAACCGCGCGTATTGCTGCTGGCCGACTTCGACCGCCCGCTGGCCGCGCCGCTGGACGCCTACAACCGCGAAATCATCCGCCGCATCGGCTGCGAGCCCTTCGTCGCCGACGCTGCCGCGCGCTGGCAGCAGTGGGAAGCGCGCCACGGGGCGCGGCTGGATGCCTTGTTGGCGGGCGGCGCGTGAGAGACGGGGGCACGGGGCTTTCAAAGCTCAACGAAACCCGCCTCCCGCTGTGCCCGCAGAGCCGCCACGGCCACCGCGGGCCTTCAACTCTTCTGGCAGACGAGTGGTGGTGGTGCTCATCGCGGTTCCGGCTGAATCGACTTGGCGGTCAATGTAGCCCTTTGGTGCTACACCCCAGAGGCCCTTCCTTTCCGTGACCCCCGGACCCACCCAGCCTGTCGCAGCGGGTACGCGGCCGCTCTCTACGCCGGCTCGCCAGCCCCGCTGGTCGATGGCGGCTCGGCCTCCAGCGCACGCACGCTGGCGCGCAGCCACCACAGCATCACCAGCGCCGGCGCGGCCAGCACGGTGCTGAGCAGGAAGAAGGTCGGCCAGCCGATGCTCTCGGCCAGCACGCCGGCCAGCGGCCCCACCCAGACGCGGCCGACCGAGGCGAAGGCCGAGAGCAGCGCGAACTGCGTGGCCGTGAAACGCTGGTTGCACAGGCTCATCAGGAAGGCGACGAAGGCCGCCGTGCCCATGCCGCCGGAGATGTTCTCGAAGGCGATGACCATCAGCAGCCCGCCGTCCACCGGCGTGGCCGTGGCCAGCTTGACGAAGCCCCAGTCGAAGGCCGGGATCAGGGCACCGGGCAGCGCGCCCTTGCCGCTGACCGCCAGCCACCAGAAGCCGACGTTGCTGAGCAGTTGCAGCACGCCGTAGAACATCAGCGCGCGCCACAGGCCGATCTTGACCATCAGCGCGCCGCCCAGCAGCGCGCCGCCGATCGTCATCCATAGCCCGAGCACCTTGTTCACCACGCCCACCTCGGCCGACGAATAGGCCATGCTCTTGAGCAGGAAAGGCGTCATCAGCGAACCGGCGAAGGCGTCCCCCAGCTTGTAGAGCACGATGAAGAGCAGGAAGGCCGCAGCGCCGCTCTGGCTGAAGTAGTTGCGCAGGCCGCCGAGCAGCGTCTGGAAGCGCGCGCGCCGCGCAGCCCAGGCCGCCAGCGGCAGCGTGAAGCCGATGCCCAGCATCAGCGTGAGCAGATCGACCCAGCGCTTTTGCAGCGCCGGGGCAAGCGTGCTGCCTTCCAGCAGCGGGGCCGCCAGAAGCTGCGCGATGGCGCCGCCGAAGCGGTCGGTGAGCAGGTAGCCGGTGGCGACGGCGGCGAGCACCGCGGCAAACCCGAACAGCTCCTGGCGCGCGCTGCCGGGCGGCCCGCCCGGGCCGGGTGCCTCGGGCAAGTCAGGCAACCCGGGCAGGCGAGGCAGCAGCGTCGCCGACAGCACGGCCGCGCCCACCATCAGCAGCGCCATGAAGCGGTAGACCTCGGGCCAGGTCCAGCCGCCGCCACCGGCCGCCACAGCCTGCACCGGGTCGGTCCAGATCAGCGCGATGCCGCCTGAGAGGATCATCGCGAGGCGGTAGCCCATCACCGCCAGCGAAGCGCCCAGGCCGCGCTCGGCGCGCGGCAGCAGTTCGGTGCGGTAGGCGTCGATCACCACGTCCTGCGAGGCCGACATGAAAGCCACCCCGACCGCCAGCAGCGCGAAGGCCTGGATGGCGCCCTGCGGCGGCGTGGCCGCCAGCGCCATCAGCACGCCGGCCAGCGCCAGCTGCGTCAGCACCAGCCAGCCGCGGCGGCGCCCGAGCCAGGGCAGCTCGAAGCGGTCCATCAGCGGCGCCCACAGGAACTTGAAGGTGTAGGGCAGGCCGACCAGGCTGAGGAAGCCGATGGTCGCCAGGTCGATGCCGTCGAGCGTCAGCCAGGCCTGCATCGCCTGCCCGGTCAGCGCCAGCGGCAGCCCGCTGGCAAAGCCCAGCAGCGTGACCACCAGCAGCCGGTGCAGCGCGGCGGCCTGTTGCGCCAGCGTGCGCGGCGCCGGGGTGGCGGTGAGGTCGGGCGATCGGCTCAAGGCGGCGGTGCAGGGTGGCGGCGGGCGGCGGGCGGCGGGATTGTCGCCCGCAGGTTTGCCGCGACGGGTGTTGGATCCGCGCTAGGCGATCAGGCGCGGTGGCCGATTGCGGCGGCTGTCCGGGCGCCACAGGCTGGCCGCCCAGGCCAGGCCGAGCACGGCGGCCAGCACCACCATGCCCTGCCCGGCGCGCGTCTGGCTGGCCAGGCTGTAGGCGTTGCACAGGCGCAGGTCGGTGCTGGCCAGGTACAGGCCCAGCCAGGCCATCATCGGCAGCCCGTAGCCGACAAAGAACAACTGCACCGTCAGCGGCGCCTGCGCGAAACCCTGGCGCAGCGCCGCGCCCGCCACGATCAGACTGACGAGTTTGGCCGCATCGGCGCCTGGCATCACCACCGCGCGGTCGACGAGCGCCGGCACCATCCAGTAGGCCAGCGTGCATTGCGCCAGCATGAAGCCGGTGAGGCCGTGACGGTTGATTTGCCGGCCCAGGCCCGGCGCCCACGCCGCAGACGCCCACCAGCCCGCCGCCACCAGCAGCGGCATCTGCACCAGCATGTGCCAGACCATGCTCTGCTCGATGAGGGCGCGGCCCGGCGGCATCGACAAGGCCAGTGCAGCGGCACCGGAAACCAGCGCCAGCAGCGCAGCGGCGGTCATGGCATGCCCCGCACCGCGTCCGGCGCCAACGTGCTGGCCAGGGCCAGGGCCTCGGCGCTCTCACCCAGACCCAGGATGTGCACCAGCTGCCCGCGCGGCGTGACGACGTGCAGCGCCGCGTTGTGTTCGAATTCGCCCAGCGGCGCCGGCAACACCATGATCCCGAAGTCGTCGAGCAGGCGTCGCCGATCGGCCTCGCGGCGCAGGCTCACCATCTGCCACACGCCGGGCAACATGCCCATGCGCCGCGCGTACTCGGCCAAGGCCGGGGCTTCGTCGCGCAGCGGATCGAAGCTGATCGACAGCAGGCCGACGCGATCTTGCAGGCCCCGGGCCACGATCTGCGCCTGAAGCTGCTGGAACACCGTGCCCAGCGACAGGCACAAGGTATTGCAGCGGGTGTAGACGAAGTCGACGATCCACACCTTGCCGTCGGCGGCCAGAAGTTGCCGCATCGCATGCGTGCGGCCTTGCGCGTCGACGATCGCGTAGTCGGGCAAGGTCACCGGCGCCGCGGCCACGGCACTTCGGCGCAGCGTCTCGGTGGTGAACGCGGCGCCGCCGGCGGTGGCCTGGAACAGCGCCAGCAGCGCGATCAGCAGCACCGCCAGCGTGGCCGCGAACGTCGCCATCAGGCCCTGCTGCGGGGCGTCGCTCATGGCAGGCTGCGGTGCCGCCACCTCAGGGTGCAAGCGCCTTCAGCGCCGCGCCGCCGGCGTAGGGGCCCTTCTGGCCGTCGGTGGCTTCACGCTGCGCCTTCACGGCCGCCGCGGTGACCGGGGCAGCCTGGTTGCCCCAGTCGCTGCGGATGTAGGTCAGCACGGCCGCGATCTCGTCGTTACCCAGCGTGCCGAAGGCCGGCATCGCGCCCCGGTAGGTGTTGCCCATGACCACCAGCTCGCCCTCAACGCCGTGCAGCAGCAGGCTGATGAGCACCTTCTCGCTGCCGACCACCCACTCGGCCCCCGCCAGCGGCGGGAACACGCCGGCAACGCCGGCCCCGCTGGCCTGGTGACAGGCCGCGCACTTGGCGCCGAACAGCTGCTTGCCGTCGACCACGGCGGCCACACTGGTGGCCACGGGCGGGCGCAGCGTGCTCACGGTGCGCTGGTCGCCATAGGCCGAGGCCTCGCCGGACGGCGTGATGGCGATGTAGAAGGCGCCCCACATCCCGATGGCGCCCAGAAACATGATGAAGAACCAGGGCAACGGGCGCACCCGCTCGTCGGGGTCGGCGAGTTCCCGGCGGGTGGCGGATTCGTCGGCCTCTCTCTTGCGCGACAGCGGCGGCCCGTCCATCACCGGGCTCTCTTCTCGGCCGAGCCGGGCGTGGGCAGAGGTTTCAGGGCCGGGTAGGTGCGGTCCAGCGAGATCAGGTAGTCGACCAGCGCCAGCGCCTCGGCCCGGGCCACCACCACTTGGCCGGGTTTGGCGTGGGCCGGCGGCAGGTTGACCACCACCTCGCCGGGCCGGGCGTCGCCCTGGCGCACCTCGAACAGATAAGGATAGGCCGGCATGATCGAGCCCGGCGTGTAAGCGCGCGGCGCGTAGAGGTGGCCCAGCTGCCAGTCACGGCTGGGCTGGCGGGCACCGATGTTCAGCAGGTCGGGCCCGGTGCGCATCGTGCCCAGCAGGTGAGGCGTGTCGTAGGCATAGTCGGCCGCCACGCTGGCGCGGCCCCAGCCGCGCAGGGCATCGGGGGCCTGCGCGATGTCGCGCGGCTGCTGCGAATGGCAGTAGAGGCACCCGTTGGCGATGTAGACCTGCCGCCCTTGCAGCTGCAGTGCCGTGTAGGGCTTCAGCCCCGGTGGCGGCGGCAGGTCCTTCAGCAGCAGATAGGGCATCACCACCAGCAGTGCGGTGGCACCCGACAGGATCAGCATCGCGCCCACCACCAGGCGCAACTCGTCCATCTCGTACTTTCGCTCGAAGATGCTCACAGGCTTGGCCTGGGCTGGATGGGCTGCGTGCCGCCGGCGCGCGGCCGGGCCGGCGCGTCGGTTCTGTCGGGCGCGGCCAGCAGCGCCGCGCCAAGCCGCCGCGGCCCGAACTTCCAGCCCATCATGAAGAAGTGCAGCGCGAACACCAGGTGGCCCAGCGTCATCAGCGCACCGCCGACCGAACGCGCCTGCAGGTAGGGGATGGTCAGGCGCACGCTGTCCATGAACGGCACGTCCTTGTCCAGCATGGCCAGGCCCTGGTACCAGCCGCCCCAGGACAGCCCGATGAAGTAGATCGCGAAGCCCCCCAGCACCAGCCAGAAGTGGGCCGAGATCATCCACGGGTAGGGCCACTCCCACTTCATCACCCGCGGCATGATGAAGTAGATCGAGCCGAACATGACCAGCGTGAAGAAGCCGTACAAGCCCAGGTGCGCGTGGGCCACCGTGTAGTGCGTGAAGTGGGTGACGGTGTTGACCGAGCGCAGCGCCTGCAGCGAGCCCTGCACCGACGCTGCGGTGTAGAACATGGCGCCGAGCACGATGAAGCGCAGCGTCGGCGAGTACAGCAGCGCACGGAAGTTGCCCAGCACCGTGAAGTGCTGGTTGATGGCCACCGCGAACACCGGCACCACCATCATCATGCTCTGCACGATGCTGATGGTGATCAGCCAGCTCGGCACCGGCCCGCCGATGAGGTGGTGGCCGCCGACCTGGCTATAGAAGAAGGCCAGCGACCAGAAACCCAGCAGCGACAGGTTGTACGAATGGATGGGCTTGCCCAGCACCTTCGGGATGAAGTAGTAGGCCGCCGCCAGCCCCAGCGGCGTGAACCACAGGCCGAGCACGTTGTGGCCGTACCACCAGTTCATCGTCGCTTGCTGCACGCCGAAGTGCAGACCCGGCCAGTTGGCCACCAGGAACAGGATCGGAAACCACAGCAGCCCGGCGGCGATGTACCAGACCGAGACATAGAGGTGCGCCACCTTGCGCCGCAGCAGGGTCATCCAGAGCGGAAAGCCGACCAGCGCACCGCCGATCACGAGCAGGATGTCGATCGCCCAGGGGTACTCCAGCCACTCCATGCCGTCCGAGTAGCCGAGCGCGATGGCCACCGTGCCCGCCGCGACGCCCAGCGTCCACAGCGCGCCCCCCCACAGGGCGTAACGGGCGCCGACGAGCTCGGTCTTCAGCAGGCGGGGCACCAGCCACAGCGCCACGCCGATACCGGCCATCGAACACCAGCCGTAGCCGACCAGATTGAGGTGGATGGGACGGATGCGGCCGAAGGTGATCCAGGCCTGCTCAACCCACAGGTCGGGCAGGTGCAGCTTGAACGATGCAATGAGCCCGGCCACCGACGCGAGCACCAGCCAGATCACGCTGAGCGTCAGGCACACGCCCACCACCAGCGAGCTGCTCTGGTCCACGCGCAGCCGCGTGGCCACCTCCTGCGCCGTGCGCTGCTCTCGCTCGTGCAAGGGGTCCATGGCCTGTTGCAGGCTGCCGCGCTGCGCCTTGGTGGCCGCAGGGTCCTCGACGATGCCGAGCTCATGGATGTCGAAGATCTGAACCGCTGCGTCGCCGCCGCTGCCGAAGAGCCCTTTGCCCATGCTGGCGATGAACACGAAGAGCGCCAACACCGACAACACGAAAGTCGCCAACAAAACACTGACCGTCAGGTCCATCGACCGGAAGCTCCTTTCGGCAGGAACGGCATGCCCGGGTTGCCGCCTCGCACGTATTCTGGCCCTGCGCCGAAACCCAGTCGGCGCAGGGGATTGGACCTCTCAGGCAAGGCGTCAGCGGCCGCGATCACCCGCCGAATTCTGCGCCAGGACCGTGCGCGACAAACGCTGCAACACCTGCTGCCCCGACAGCGCCACCTGCTGCATGGTGGCCTCGAGCAGGGCCATGTCGTGGAACGACTTCGCCAGGGCCTGCAGCTGCACCGGTGTATCGCCAGCCTGCGCGCCGGTCTGCTCGGCGCCCGCCAACTGCTGCAAGGCCTCGGTCACGGACAGGAAGCTTTGGCGCAGGCGCCCGACCTGCTCACGCAGCAGATCGCAGGTGTTGGCCGACAAGGCCTGCGGGCCGGCGCTGGCCGCAAGCGCGTCGACCGCCTTCATGGTGTGCGTCAGGCTGGCGTCCAGTGCGGTGAACGCGCCGGCCTCCTGCCAGACCCTTTGTCGCGCAGCCGACCGGCCCTGAAGCGTGCGCTCCTGCTCGGACAGCGAGGCTTCGCGCAAGTCATCGAGCTGCTGCTCCAAACCCAGATTCAAGCTGCCCAAACGCTGGCCGACGGCCACCACTTCGCCGAGGATGCGGTCGAGGTCGCGCACCACCTGGCTGATGCGGTCCAGGAAGTGGTTCAGGTCCTGTGCGAGTTCACCGAATTCGTCATGGGTGCGAACCTGCGCCCGCGGCGTCAGGTCCATCACGCCTTTGGCCAGGCCCGACACGGTGGAACGCAGCGCCAGCAGCGGCGCCATGCGCACCCTCAGCAAGAGCAACAACACCACGGTGTGGACCAGGATCTTCAAGCTCAGCGCAGCCGCTGTCAGCCGGACTTCCTGCCACCAGATGGCTTCCTTTCGCGCCAGGTAGCTGCGCACGGCGACGACGCCCAGCACATCGCCCACCTTGGCCTTGACGTGGCAGTTCAGGCAGAACTGCTCGGCCTGCACCGTCACCAGACCCTGCTGGTGTGCACCATCGGGCCATTGCGGCAACAGGCCCTGCACCTCCATGTTGAAGGTGGCCCGCATCGATTCCACGGTGACGGTCGAAGGCAGCACCGCGATCGACAGGCCCAGGTCCTCGTAGTTGCGGTTGAGGATCGGGTACACCGTCTGCGCCGCCAGCGGGCCACCGGAGTTCAGCATGATGGCCTTGATGTCCTGCGCCAGCTTCTGGGTGGCACTGTCCACCCGGGCCGGCTCGTTGATGGCGAAGTCGTAGCGCAAGGCCAGGTAGCGCACACCCAGTTCGGCCGCCGCCACCAGCAGCAGCAGCAAGAAGAAGTCGCGAATCATGTGAAAGACGAAAGACTGCTCGAAGCCTCCCGCCGACACGTTCTTGTCATGCCCGACTGCTGAACGCTGTTCCATGCCCTGCCCTGCCTCTCGACACCCGACCTGGGGTGATGCCCAGACACCTCGATGATGGCTGAACCTGAGTCCGGCAGTCATCCGGTGGCCGCAAGCCCTCGAGGCCGCTGGAACGCCCGTTGCACCGGGTGCAGGCTGGACTATGCGGGCGGCTCCAGCGCGTCCAGCACGCGTTGCGGGCTGAAGGGCAGGGTGCACAGGCGCACGCCGGTCAGCGCCCGGATCGCGTTGCCGATCGCCGGCGCGACACCGATGATCGGCGGCTCGCCGACGCCCTTCGCGCCGAACGGGCCGCTGGGCTCAGGGTGCTCGACGATGATGGGCACGATCCGCGGCACGTCCATCGCGCCGGGCACCTTGTAGTCCGCCAGGTTCGGGTTGGTCGATGCGCCGCCTTCCTGCACCAGTTCCTCGTAGAGCGCATAGCCGATGCCCTGGACCACGCCGCCGATGATCTGGCCGTTCACGCCGGCGGGATTGATGGCACGGCCGACGTCGTGCGCCGACCAGGCCTGGGTGACTGCGGCCTGACCGGTGGCCTCGTCGATCTCGACCTCGAACGCCTGCGCGCCGAAGATGAAGGCGCCCAGGCGGCCGATGCCGTTGCCCGACAGCAGCGTCCGCTTGGGGTCGAAACCACCGCCTTCGAACATCACGGCGGCATGGGCGATGACCGGCCCGCCGGCCACCCAGTGCGCACGCTGGCTGATCGCGTGGAAGCTCACCTCCATGCCGGGCACGCCGACGAGGCCGACGCGGCCGCCGCTGCGCAATTCGAGGTCGGTGGCCGAACACTCGAGCATCTGCCCCGCGTGCGTGAGCAGCTTGTCGCGGGCGTCCACGGTGGCCTGCGCCACGGCCCGTCCGACCATGTAGGTGGTGCGCGAGCCGCCGGTCGACCAGTTGTAGGGCGAGCCGTCGGTGTCCGCGGGCGCCACGTTGATGCGGTCCAGCGGCAGCTTCAGGGTCTCGGCGCAGATCTGCGCCAGCACGGTCTCGGCCCCTTCGCCGAGATCGACGGCGCCGGTATTGAGCGTGACGCTGCCGTCCTCGAGCACGCGCACGATCGCCGAGGTCGAGAGGATGCCGCAGATGTGCGCCACGGCCGAGAAGCCGATGCCGCGCCGGTATCCTGGCCGGACCTCGACGGTCGGGCGGCGTGCGGCGGCGTCCCGCACCGCCATCAGGCACTCGCGCAGGCCCGCGGCCTCGATCCGCTGGCCACCGACCCAGGTGTCGCCGGCGACGACGCAGTTCTTCAGGCGCAGCTCGACCGGGTCCATGCCCAGCCGGGCGGCGATGTCGTCGATCTGGCTTTCGCCGGCAAAGCTGACCTGCGGGTTGCCGTAGCCGCGGAAGCCGGCCGCGCGCAGCCGGTGCGTGTAGACCGCCAAACCTTCGCAGCGCAGGTGCGCGATGCGGTAGGGCCCGCGCGCCATCAGCAGCGCGAACCCGAGCACGGCCGGGCTGTCCTCGGTGTAGGCCCCGCCGTCGAGCGTCAGGTGCACCGAGCGCGCGACCAGCGTGCCGTCGCGCATCGCCCCGGTCCTGATGCGGATGCGCGCCGGATGGCGCGTGCGCATCATCAGGAACTCTTCGTGCCGCGTCAGCACCAGCTTCACCGGCCGCCGCGTGCGCAGCGCCATCATCGCGGCCAGCGGCTGCACGGTGACGTCGGACTTGCCGCCGAACGAGCCGCCTACCGGTGTGGCGATGGCGCGGATGCGCGACATCGGCATGCCGAGCACCTCGGACAGCGTGGCCTGCACGCGGAACACCGACTGGCAGGCCGACCAGACGGTGATCTTGCCGCCCGCTTCCACCTCGGCCAGCGCACTGCAAGGCTCCAGGTAGGCATGCACCTGGGCCGGCGTGCGGAACTCGCCTTCGACCACCACGTCGCAGCCGGCGAAGGCCGCGTCGGCGTCGCCCTCGGACAGCAGCGTGTGCGCGCAGACGTTGGGCGGCAACGGGGCGATGTTGCGCCGGCCGTAGCGCTCGAAGTCCTCGTGCACCCGCACGGCGCCCGGCGCCAGTGCAGCGTCGACGTCGGTGACTGCGTCGAGTTCCTCGTAGTCGACCTCGATCAGGGCGATGGCCTGGCGCGCCTGCTCCAGCGTGGCGGCGGCAATCGCGGCGACGGGCTCGCCGGCATAGCGCACCCGCTCATGCGCGAGCACCACCTCGTCACGCACGAAGCCGCCGTAGCGGTGCGGGAAGTCGGCGCCGGTCAGCACGCAGCGCACACCGGGTGCGGCGCGCGCGGCCGTGGTGTCGATACGGCGGATGCGCGCGTGCGGATGCGGCGACAGCAGAAGCGCCCCGTGCAGCAGGCCGGCACGCTGGATGTCATCCAGATAGGCCACGCGGCCCGACACCTTCTCGGCGCCAGCCAGCCGGGGCACCGATTGGCCGACGGTTTCGAACTCAGCCATGGGCCACCTTCAGGGCCGCGTCGACGATCGCGCCGTAGCCGCTGCAGCGGCAGAGGTTGCCGCCCAGCGCCGTGCGCACGGCCGTCTCGTCCGGCTTCGGGTCGACGTCGAGCAGGGCCTCGAGGGCGAGCACGATGCCCGGGGTGCAGAAGCCGCACTGCACGGCGCCCGCGTCGACCAGTGCCTGCTGCAGGTCGGTCAGCCGGTCCGGCTCGGCCACGCCCTCGATCGTCGTGATGGCGCGGTCTTCGCAGTCCGCGGCCAGCAGCAGGCAGGAGCGCGCCAGCCGGCCATCGGCGAGCACTGAGCAGGCGCCGCAGATGCCGTAGTCGCAGCCGCGCTTGCTGCCTGTGAGCAGCAGCTGCTCACGCAGCACGGTCAGCAGCGTGGTCATGCCGTCGACCCGACAGGCCTGTTCGCTGCCATTGACCTTGAGGGTGATGTCGATCATGGGTTGATGCCTTCCAGCAAGGTCCGTTGAACCAGTCGCGGCAGGATGCGTCGCTTGTAGGCGGCGCTGCCGCGCAGATCGTCCAGGGGGTCGGCCTCGGCGGCCAGCGCCGCGCCTGCCGCTTCAGCGGCCGCGGCGTCGAGCATGCGTCCGACGAGGCTGTCTTCGACGGCCGTCAGGCGGATCGGCCGCGGCCCCACCGAGCCGACCGCGAGCCGCACAAAGCGGCACCGGCCCGCCTCGACAGCAACATCGACATCGAGGATGACGGCCACCGAGACGGTGGCGTTGTCGCCGTAGACGCGGGCGAACTTGCGATACACGCCGCGCCCCGCGAGCGGCGGGATGGTCACCGCGGTCACCAATTCGCCGGTTTGCAGCTCGGTCTGCAGGTAGTGCTGGAAGAAGTTGGTGGCCGGCACCTCGCGGCGGCCGGCCGCCGAGGCCAACTCGATCAGCGCGCCGCAGGCACACAGGGTGACCGGCCAGTCGGCGGTCGGGTCGCCGAAGGCGCAAGAGCCGCCGATCGTGCCGGCGGCGCGCACCGCGGGGTCGGCGATCTGCACGGCGGTGCGCGGCATCAGCGTCTGGCCGGCTTCGAACAGCGTGCTGGTGGCGATCTCTGCGTGCGTCGCCATGGCGCCGATGCGCACGGCGCCGCCGGCAAGCCGCGTGATACCGCGCAGCTCGCGCAGCCGGCCGAGCGAGACGATGAGGCTCGGCTGCACGACCCCCTGGTTCAGCATCGGCACCAGGGTCTGGCCACCCGACAGCGGACGCGCGTCTTCATCCGCCAGCAGGGCCAGCGCCTCGGCCAGGGTCGCGGGTTTGTGGAATCCGACCATCAGCGTCTCCGGTGGCTCTGGAACGGGCGGCCCAGCGCCTTCGGCAGCGCAGCGCTGCGGGCCATCGCCGCCAGCGCTGCGATGCCCAGCACGTAGGGCAGCATCAGAAAGAACTGGTAGGGGACACCCGGCACCCAGGTCTGCAGGCGGATCTGCGCCGCTTCGGCCAGGCCGAAGGTGATGGCCGCGAGCAGCACGCCGATCGGGTGCCAGCGGCCGAACACCACGCAGGCGATCGCCAGGAAGCCGCGGCCGACGACCATGTCCTCGACGAAGCTGTTGATCTGCGCGATGGCCAGATAGGCCCCGCCCAGCGCCGCCATCGCGCCGCCGAACACGGTGCAGCCGGCCCGCACACGGTTGACGCGGATCCCGGCGGCATCGGCGGCGGCGGGGTTCTCGCCGCAGGCCCGGATGGCGAGGCCGAGCCGGGTGCGCTTCATCACGAACCAGATGCCGAACGCGGCAACCAGGGCAAGGTAGAAGAGGATGTTCTGGCCGAACAGCACCGGCCCCACCAGCGGCAGCGCGGTCAGCGGTCCCAGGTCCAGCGGCCTGAACGCGGGCAGCGACGAAGGCGCCCCACCCATCGAGATGCGGAACAGGAATCCCGACAGCCCGAGGCCGAGGATGACGAAGGCGATGCCGGTGACGATCTGGTCGGTGCGCAGCACGATCGTGAACCAGGCCTGGATGCCGGCGAGCACCATGCCGCCGAGCACGGCCAGCGCAAGCCCGCCCCAGGGCGAGCCCGTCGTCAGCGCGCCATAGGCCGCGAGGAAGGCACCGACGAGCATGATGCCTTCGATGCCGACGTTGATCGTGCCCGAGCGCTGCGCGACCGCCTCGCCGAGCGCCGCGATGCCGATCGACATCGACAGCCGCAGGCCGGCGGCGAGCAATCCCGTGAGCAGGGCCAGCTCCATCAGGTTCGTCGCCCGTGCTGCGCCTGCACGGCGCGCGCCGCCAGGAAGGCCAGGATCACGACGCCCTGCACGATCCAGACGAGCGGGAACGGCAGGCTCAGCTGCCGCTGCAGCGCACCGGAGCCGACATGGAAGATGCCGAACAGGATGGCGGTGAACGGGATCAGCGCCGGCCGCAGCCCCGCCATCAGGGCCACCGCGATGGCCGACAGGCCCAGGCCGGCGGCGAAGTTGTCCTCGAGCCGGTGGAACACGCCGGCGATCTCGACCGCGCCGGCGAGTCCGCCGAGCGCGCCCGAGAGCAGCAGCCCCAGCACCACCAGGCGCGCCGGGCGAATGCCGGCGTAGCGCGCGACCTCGGCGCTGCGGCCGATGACGTCGAGCCCGAAGCCGAAGGCGCTGCGCGTGAGGAACACCTGCAGCACGACCGCGGCGGCAACAGCGAGAAAGAGCCCTGCATGCAGGCGCGACCCGGCATCGAGCAGGCCCAGCTTCAGCCCGTCGCCGATGACGAAGGATCGCGGCAAAAAGCCCATCGGCTCTTGCAGTGGGCCGCGGATGACCCAGGTCAGCAACTGCAGGAAGACGTAGTTCATCAGGATCGTGACGATGATCTCGTTGGCCGCGTAGCGCGTGCGCAACCAGCCGACGACGCCGCCCGCCGCCGCGCCGCCCAGCATGCCGGCCAGCAGGTAGAGCGGCAGCGCGAACCAGCCGAGCCCCTGCAGCAGTGGCGACGCCGCCACCGCCAGCACGGCGCCGGCGATCAGCTGGCCTTCGCCTCCGATGTTGAAGATGCCGCCGCGGAACGCGACCGCCACGCCCAGTCCGAGCAGTGTCAGCGGGATCGCGCGCACCAGCACGTCGCTGAAGCCGTCCCAGCTGCCCAGCGTGTAGCCGAGCAGCACGCCCCAGGTGGCCACGGGGTCCTTGCCGGCCAGCATCACGAAGAGGCTGGGCACCAGCAGCGCCAGCGCAAGGATCGCGCCCTGCCGGAGCGCAAGACCGCTCATCGCGGACCCGTCATCCAGTGGCCGACCTGGTGCCGAGAAGTCGAGCCGACCGGCACCGGGCCATGCAGCCGTCCGGCACTCATCACCATCACGCGGTCCGCCAGGGCCCAGACCTCGTCGAGGTCGGCGGTCAGCAGCAGCACACCGGCACCACGGTCACGGGCCTGCAGCAGTTGGCCCTGCACGAAGGCGATCGTGCGCGCGTCGAGCCCGCGCGTGGGGTGCGCGGCGATGACGAGCGGCGGCTCATCGTGCAGCTCGCGCGCCAGCACCAGCTTCTGCTGGTTGCCGCCGGACAGGTGCGCCAGCGGCACCATGGCGTCGCGGGCCTTGATGTCGAACTGGCGCAGCGCAGCCGTGCACTGCCGCGCCGCCTCGGCGCGGTCGAGCCAGCCGTGCGGCGCCAGGGCGCGCGGAAACAGCGCCGTCAGCAACCAGTTGTCGGCGAGGGAGAGATCGCCGAGCACGGCATGTCGCAGCCGGTCCTCGGCGATGTGCGCGACGCCGTGCTGGCGCAGCGTGGCCACGCCCTGCGGCCCGATCAGCGGCGAGCCGCGAAGCCGGTAGTCGATCGTGCCGCCGTCCGGCGACTGCATGCCGGCCACGATCTGCACCAGCTCACTCTGCCCGTTGCCTTCGACACCGCACAGCGCGACGATCTCGTGCCGATGCACGGTGAAACTGGCGCCGTCGATGGCCGGCGTGCCGTTGGCCCGGTGCAGGACCAGGTCCTGCACGGACAGCACCGCCTCGCCCGGCACGGCCGGCGCGCGCTCGACCGGCGCGATCTCGTCGCCGATCACCATGCGGATGAGGTCGTCGCGCGCGAGTCCGGCGACCGCGCCGCTGCCGACGACGCGGCCGTGGCGCAGCACCACCACGCGGTCGCAGCAGGCCATGATGTCTTCCAGGCGGTGGCTGATCAGGACCACGCCGGTGCCCTTGGCCGCCAGCCGCGCGAGCAGGTCGAACAGGCCGGCGCGTTCTTCGGGTGCCAGCACCGCGGTGGGCTCATCGAGGATCAGGATCGCCGGGTCGCCCGACAGCGCCTTGACGATCTCGACCTGCTGCTGCTGCCCGACCGACAGGGCATCGACCTGGGCGTCGAGGTCGAGCTCGATCCGCAACTCGCGCGCCAGCGCAGCGGCTCGGCGCGCGATCGCGCCGCGGTCGACCAGGAAGCCGCCATCGCGGCGTTCACCGAGTGCCAGGTTGTCGCACACGCTCATGGCGCCGATCAGCGTGAAGTGCTGGTGCACCATGCCGATGCCGGCTGCCGCGGCATGGCGAGGCGTGCGCAGGTCGACCACGCGGCCGTCGACCCTGATCTCGCCGGCATCGGGCGAGACGATGCCCGCCAGGATGTTCATCAGCGTCGACTTGCCGGCGCCGTTCTCGCCCAGCAGGCCCAGCACCTCGCCGCGCTGCAGCGTCAGCGAGACCTCGTCGTTGGCCAGCACGCCGGGGAAGCGGCGCGATACGCCGTCCACGGCCAGCAGCGGCGTTGACAACTGACCGGCCCGCGCGTTCGCGGCGGCGTCGGGTGACCGCAGGCCGAGACTAGCGCACGGTCGGCAGATCACTGATCCT
>JBBQOR010000006.1:0-19323 GCA_038331055.1 Burkholderiales bacterium | reverse complement strand
CAGCCAGTCGCACAGGTTGCGGCGGTGGTCTTCGACACCTGCCACATCGCCATGAACGACCACGCCGAACGCACGACCCGCCAGGTGCTTGGGGAAGCCCCAGCCCTGCGCTTCGATGTGCTTGGCCTCGGCCACCCGCTTACCGTGCGTGGTGGTGGGGTCAGGGTTGCCACCATCGGCACACACCAGGCGGTCGATCATCAGTTTCAGCGGGCTGGGCGACTGGTACCAGTAGGTGGGCGCCAGCAGGATCACCGCATGCGCCGCGACCCAGCGTTCATAGATCTCTGCCATCCAGTCATGGGTTTGAGCCAATGCGTGGTTCGGGTAACAACTGCAAGGCCAGTGGCACAGCGGCATGGCGCTCGACACGCAGCCCTTGCAGGGATGGATATGGCGGCCGTACTCCGAGGTGACGAGGCTCAGGTCCAGCACGTCGGCCTCGATGTCAGCGCCCTGAATGACCTGCTGTGCGATCTCGGTCAGGCGCCAGGTTTTCGAGATTTCACCCGGGCAGGTGCCGTCATTGCGGGCGCTGCCGCACACCAGCAGCACGCGCGACTTTGTTGCGGGGTTACTCCAGGCCAACTGGGCCTGATCGATGGCCTGCCTTGTGGCGAGCCACTCCACCGACAAAGCGTAGCTCGGGTCGGCGTAGCCCTCTCCAGCCGGGCGGGTCAGTGGCGCTTTGCGGCCTTCGTCGTAGGCGAGCCAGGCAATGTCTTCCAGACGCGCGATCGCGGCGATTTCCACTGCAAAGGCCGGATCGACGAAGCCGGCCCGATAGCGCTCTCCAAAGGCTTGTCGCGACAGCGGCTTGGGCGCCTGACCCTTGCGAATCTCGATCATCGGGGCAACTCCGGCAGTGAATCAACTTGAATGGACGCAGCTTGCGGCAGCAGGCGGTCGGCAGTCTGTGCGCAAGGCAACGCAAGTTATGACACCAGCCTGGCGATATCGGTCGTGGCGCCACCACCGTGCAGTTCATCGGCCCGGCTGGGATTGACGTCAAGGTGCCAGGCTTCGTCAGCGCGCACTTCGACCACCACGTTGCACATCGCGCGCCAACGCACAGACCCTCCCGGCGCTTGCCGCTTACCGTTCAACAGTAATGTCAGGAGCGCAGTGCGTGGAAGCGCCGGGCGGCTGCGCCGGATTGATTGCACGACCGCGCCTGAGGAGACCGCCATCGCAGACCAGCGAACCGAGCACGACGCGATGGGCGGCGTGGGTGTGCCTGCCGAGCGGCTGTGGGGCGCGCAGACCCAGCGCGCGTTGCTGAACTTCGCCATCTCCAGCGAGCGCATGCCCGCCGAGTTTGTGCATGCACTGGCGCTGTCCAAGCGCGCAGCGGCAGTGGTCAATGGCGCACTTGGCCTGCTGGATGCGGGAAAAGTGCGGGCCATCGTGCAAGCCGCCGACGAGGTGTGCGCGGGCCTGCACGATGCCGAGTTTCCGTTGATGGTCTGGCAGACCGGCTCAGGCACCCAGACCCACATGAACATGAACGAGGTCCTGGCCAACCTGGCGTCGCAGCGCCTGGGTGGCCCGTTGGGCAAGGACCGGCTGGTGCATGCCAATGACGACGTCAACCTCGGCCAGTCCAGCAACGATGTCGTGCCGACGGCGATGAACGTGGCTGCCGTGGTGGCGCTGAGGCGAGATCTGCTGCCCGCCCTGCGTCGCCTTGCCACCACGCTGGAGGACAAGGCAGGCCAGTTTGCCGACATCGTCAAGATCGGCCGCACGCACCTGCAGGACGCCACCCCGCTGACGCTGGGGCAGGAGATCTCGGGCTGGGCCGCGCAACTGCGCCACGGCGACGCCCACGTCGTCGCCGCACTGCCGCATCTTCGTGAATTGGCCATCGGCGGCACCGCGGTGGGCACCGGCCTGAACACCCACCCCGAATTTGCGGTGCGCATGGCCAGCGAGTTGAGCCGCCTGACCGGAGAGGACTTCCACACCGCGCCGAACAAGTTCGAGGCACTGGCAGCGCACGATGCAATCGTGCACGCGCACGGCGCGCTCAAGACGCTGGCTGCCTCGCTCGTCAAGATCGCCAACGACGTGCGCTGGCTTGCCTCGGGGCCGCGCTGCGGCCTGGGCGAGATCGTGATCCCGGCCAACGAGCCCGGCAGCTCGATCATGCCCGGCAAGGTCAACCCGACGCAGTGCGAGGCCCTGCTGATGGTCTGCGGGCAGGTCTTCGGCAACGACGTGGCGGTGGGCTGGGCTGGCGCCAGCGGCAACTTCGAGCTCAATGTCTGCAAGCCGCTGCTTCTCCACAACTTTCTGCAGAGCGCGCGGCTGCTTGCGGGTGCGCTGCGCAGCTTCGAGCAACACTGCGCTGCCGGCATCGAGCCTGACCGCGCCCGCATCAATGAGCTGCTGCAGCGCTCGCTGATGCTGGTCACGGCACTGGCGCCGCACATCGGATACGACCGCTCCGCCGGGATCGCAAAGGCCGCGCACCGCGACGGATCGAGCCTGCGTGAGGCTGCGCTGGCCTCGGGCCATGTCAGCGCTGAACAGTTCGACGCCTGGGTGCGCCCCGAGGCGATGGTGCGCCCCGGTGTGCCTTGATCTGTCGCGTTGCCGGTGCCCACGCCGGTGCTGTCGCCCACGATGAGCAGCCGCAGGCGCGGTTGATCCGGCGTGATCTGCAGCGGCTCGCTTTGCCGCACGAGCTTGACCGACTCGCGCTACTGACAACCGCTCGAGGCGATCGCGCAGCACAGCGCGGCTGCCGCTGTTCAGCGCAGGCGGGATGTTGCGCCGGGCCCGCCGAGGGCGATGACGAACTTTGCGGCGGCCCGGCGACCTCTCATGCCCCGGCCGGTCAAGCGCTCAGAAGCTCACCGATCGGCTTCAGCTCATCGACGCGGTCGCAGACGGCTTTCACGGTCGTCAGGATCGGCACGCCGAGCAGCAGACCCCATACCCCCCATAGCCAACCAAAGCCGAGCAGGCCGACGAACACCGTCACGGTGCTCAGGCGGCTGGCCCGGCTGGTCAGCCACGGGGTCAGCAGATTGCCCGCAAGTGTGCGAATCAGTATCGACACGCCGGCCACCAGCAGCGCCATGTCCACGCTGCCGAACTGGACAAAGGCGACGAGCGACGAGGCACCCATGAAGGCCAGGGCGCCGAGATAGGGAATGAAGTTGCTTACGAAAGCCACGACGCCCCACACCGCCGCATGGTCCAGCCCGATGGCCAGCAAGCTCAGCCAGGTCACGACGCCGACGACCAGGCTGGCGAACAGCAGTACCAGCAGATAGCGGTGGATCTGCCCGGCGATCTCGTCGAGCATCTGCACCGTGATGCGCTTTTGCGCGAAGGTCGGCCCCGCGATCTTCACCATCTTGCGCCGAAAGCTGTTGCCCGAGGACATCAGGAAGAACGCGATGAAGACCACCACGACCGCCTGAGCAAGGGACGACATCAGGCCCACGGTGCCGGTCCAGAGGTAGTCCTTGATGTCGAACCGGCTGGGCTCGACGCTGACCCGCGTCACGCCACGCGGCGTTGCCGGCGGTGCGGCAGAGCCCTCCTGCGCAGCCTGTTCGAGCTGTGCCGCGGCCTTCTGCACCTTGTCGATGGTGGAGCCACTTGCGCCTCGCTGCGCCTGCGCCACCTCGCGCAACTTCTGCGCCGCCATCGGCAGGGACTCGATGAGCGCGTTGGCGTCGTCGGCCAGGCTGTAGGCGGTCCAGCCCGTCGCCAGGGTGAGGCTGCCCAGCAGCAAGGCCGCCCCGATTGCGCGCGGGCAGCGCAATCGCTGCAGGCGATCCACCAGCGGGCTGAGCGCATAGCTCACGGCCAGGCCCAGGCAGAGCGGAATGAACACGGCACTGGCGGCCTGCAACGCAAACAGCGACGCCAGCACCGCCAACACGGCCAGCGACGCGCCGCGCACAGTGACCGGCATGTGCAGGTGCATACGCTGGGGCTCGGGCGACAGCGCATCGGCAAGTTCTGCGCTGGCCATGGCTGCCTCCGCTTCTGCCTGCAAAGCGTTCACGGGTGCGATGTGCGGCGCAGCGTCACCGCGGTCTGGCGGCGCCTGGCTCAAGGCGTCCTGTTCGCGTGCTCCAGCACGCCGGTGGCGTCGCCGGCCGTGCGCTGCGCTTTGCCCACAGCTTCCATCGCAGCAACTTGGAGCGGATCATGGTTCATTCGAGCACTTCCGGGCTTGATCGCGTCATCGTGTCAGGCTATCGCGCGGGCCGTGCCTTCACTGTGCGGCAGGCCACGCAGGGTCCAGGTTGGGGTTCAACGCCGCCTGCGTCGGCTGGCGCACCATGTGATGCCGGTCGCGTTGCCCGTCGCGTTGCCCGTCGTGCTGGCGATCTTGAGTATGCTGTCCAATGGTCCATTCAGTCGCCAGGCCGTCTTACCTGCCTTTGACATGTATCGCATCGCCATCAAGCCTGTGCTCTGAGCTGCGGCCGTACTTCGGGAGCGCCATGGATCGATCAAGCCCATCCTTCGGGGATGCCCAACTGCGCGCGCTGGGATCGCGCATCCGCACGCTGCGCGAGGCGCGCAGCTGGTCGCTGAAGCGCCTCGCCGGCGAGGCCGCGGTCAGCGTCGCGACACTGCAGAGCATCGAGTCGGGGGCCTCCAGTCCGGGACTGCTGACCATCGTTGCCATCGCCGATGCGCTCGGCGAATCCGTCGACCGGCTGGTCGCCGATTCGCTGGCAGAGAGCAACTCGGTGCGCCAGGTGCACGGCAAGCTGGCTCGCCGCACTCGGGGCGTGCACGAGCTCACGGGCCTGCTGACTGCGCCGCGCATGGGCGCCTGGGCCATCGGGCTCGATGCCGGTGCCACCTTGCCCGATGCGCAGCGGCCACGGGCGCTGCCGCTGTTCGCCCTGCTGCTTTCCGGCCGGCTCGAGCTCGCGTTCCCGGACGGCACCGTCGAGGTCCTCGCCAAGGGCGACTCGATTCACATGAAGCAGGAGGCCCCGATCGCGTGGAAGAACCCGGGCGCGAAGCCGGCCAGGATGCTGTGCATCGCAGACCTGCGCACGCAGGACAAAGGCTGAGGCAAAGGGCCCCGCCGTCAGGCCGCTATATCTGCACCTCGAGCCGCCCGTCTTCGCTTTCCCGCACCTCGTAGACCTTCAGCCTGAGGCCGACGCAGTTGACACCCTTGCCGTCACTCAGCCTGAAGATGAAGTTGTGCCGGGTGCAGCGCAGCATGCTGCCGTTGGACATCTGCACCGCGGTCGTCAGCGCTGCCTGCAGGTGGGGACAGCGCGGCTCCACGCCACGGTAGCCCTTGGGCGTCCTGAGAATGATCACCCGCTCATCGCCCAGCCTGACGAGTGCAGGGAACAAGCTCGTGGCCGGGTCGACTGTGTCGACCGTCCGCCAGGTGGCATCGGTGCTCATGCCGCTACGGCCTCGTTGCCGGTCACTGCGTCGAGCCGTTCGAGCAGGAACGGGCGTTCGAGGTGCAGCAGGAAGAGTCCGATCTGCATCGTGAACGGGTTGTCCAGGAACGGGGCGTAGACGGTCAGCAGCGCCTCGCGCAGCGGCAGGTCGTGCTGGGCGCGCACGCCGTCGAACACCGCGCGCAGCTCGTGCGCCTTGCGCAGGTCGAGGTGATCGAGGTCGTACACCCAGTGGGTGCGTTCGAGTGCGCGGCGCAGGCTGCGCAGGAAGCCCTTCTGGCGGGCGTCCAGCGCCTGGGCAGCCGCCGGCACATGATCTTCAGCGATCTGCAGGAGCCAGTTCTTCTCGTCCTGGCAGCGTACGAGGTCGATCGGATGCGGGCGCCCCCGCTTGAAGACCCGCACCGGGACGAAGCGCTCGCTGGCGTCGCGCATGACACCGCTGGTGTCGGCGAACTCGAAGCGTCCTGCCTCGAGGCGCGACACCGTGATGTCCGCGGGCATGCCGGTCTTCAGGCAGCCGGCGCGGTCGTCGATGCGCAGCGCCTTTGCCGGCGCCCAGGTGACGGCCTCCACCACCTGCGGCAGCGTCAGGCCCAGACGCAGCAGCACGCTCATCACGTGCGAGAGCGAATAGGCCGGCCCGATGGCGTTGAACTGCTGCAGGTCAGAGCTGATGATGTCCGGCGGCAGCCCCTGTGCCATCGCCTTCTCGGCCACGTCCCAGCTGAAGTTGTAGCTGCCGAAGGCGATGTCGAACAGCACACCCCGCGCCTTGGCGTCGGCAACCACCGGCAGCAGCCGGCCGTCGGCATCGAGGATCCCACCACCGCTGTTGTGGTACGGGTGGGCGATCATGTCGCCGGCCTGCGAGATGCGGAACAGCTCGTAGGCCGAAGGGTCCTCGCGCTGCATCTGGAACTCGCCGATGTGTCCGTACAGCGGGACGTCGATGATCTCGGCCAGGCCCTTGGCCATGCGCAGCGGGCCGGCACCGTAGCTGCCCAGCGCGGCCACCTTCAGGTAGCGGATGACGCCGGGGTGCGCGTCCATGAAGTCGAGCCACTCCGGGATCGGAAAGCCGGTCAGGCTGCGGATGTCGCCTTCGGTGAACTGCGCACCGATGATGCCCATCGGGCGGATGTACGGCCCCGCGTACAGGTCGGCGACGGTATGGCCACCGAGCAGGGCCACGAACTCGTCCATCGACGCGATGCCGGGCCCGCCGGCGTCGACGTAGCTGGTGACGCCCTGCCAGATGCCGATGCTGTCGGGGTCGGCGAAGCCGAGCGTGCCGTAGGTGTGCACGTGGTTGTCGATCCAGCCCGCACTGACGATGCAGCCGGAGACATCGATCAGCTCGCAACCGGCGGGTGCGCCGTGCTGGCCGACACCGGCGATGCGGCCGTCGACGACGACCACATCCATGACGCCATCCAGCCGCTGCGACGCGTCGAGCACACGGCCACCACGCAGGACGAAATCGGAGGTTGTCTTCATGAGCTCTCCCGAGGGGGGTTCAGGGTTCAGGGTTCGATGAGGGTGGCGCTTTTCGCCGCTTCTTTGCGTACCACGTCGCGCACGGCGTCGCGCAGCTCGATGAAGCGAGGGTCGCTGTGCATCTCGAATCGTCGCGGGCGCGGCAGGTCGATGTCCACCACCTCGTGCACCCGACCGGGGTGCCCGGTCATCACCACGGTGCGGTCGGCCAGGTAGATCGCTTCGCCGATGTCGTGGGTCACCAGCAGCACGGTCTTGCGGTCGGCCTCCCACAGCTCGAGCAAGAAGTCCTGCATCACCGACCGCGTCAGCGAATCGAGGGCGCCAAAGGGCTCGTCCATCAGCAGCACGCCCGGATTGAAGGCCAGCACCGACGCGATCGCCGCGCGCTGGCGCATGCCGCCAGACAGTTCCGCCGGCCGCTGCTTGCGAAAGGCCGTGAGCTGTGTGCGCCGCAGCATCCTCTCGACGATCTCGTCGACCGGACCCTTGCCTGCGTTCGCCGCCAGCCGCAAGCCGAAGGCGATGTTGTCCTCGACCGTCAGCCAGGGAAAGAGCGCCGTCTGCTGGAACACGACCCCGCGGTCCGGGCCGGGCCCGGTGACGGGCTTGCCGTCGACCACCACCGTGCCACTGCTCGGCCGGTCGAAGCCGGCCACCAGGTTCAGCAGCGTGGACTTGCCGCAGCCACTGGCACCCACGATCGTGACCAGCTGCGCGTCGCCGATCTCGAGCGCCACAGCCTCCAGCGCAGTGACGATGCCGCTTCGCGACGCGAAGGTCTTCGCGACGTCTCTGAACTCAATTCGAGCCACCGAAGGTCTCCGCCCGGTTCCAGTCGAGGAAGTAGTCCCGTGCCAGCACGACCAGCCGGTCCGACAGGAAGCCGAGGATGCCGATGCTCAGCATGGACGCGATGACGACGTCGTTGCGGTAGAACTGGTACGCATCGTTCAACAGATAGCCGAGCCCGCTGCGCACGGCCAGGATCTCGGCCACCACGACGAGCACCCAGGCGATGCCCATCGAGAGCCGGACGCCGGTGAAGATCGACGGCAGCGCCCCCGGCAGCACCACGCGGGTCAGCAACTCGCGCTCGTTCGCTCCCATCATGCGCGCCGCCTTGTGCAGCGTGACGTTGATCTGGCGCACGCCGTGCATGGTGTTGATCGCGGCCGGGAAGAAAGCGCCGAGGCCGATCAGGAAGATGGCCGGCGCGTTGCCGATGCCGAAGAAGACCAGCGACAGCGGCACCCAGGCGGTCACGGGGATGTTGCGCAGCACCTGGACGGTGGGGTCGAGGATGCGCTCGCACATCCTCGAAATGCCGATCAGCAGTCCGACGGCGATGCCCAGCGCGGCCCCCCAGGCAAAGCCGGCGAAGACGCGCCAAGTGCTCGCGAAGGCGTGGTCCCACCAGGTGCCGGCGTAGCGGCTTGCAGCCTGTGTTGCCCCGGTGAACAGGTCGTACCAGATGGCCAGCACGTCCAGCGGCGGCGGCAGCACATTGCGCTTGACGAACGCCAGTTCGACCGCCCCTTGCCAGACCACCAACACCGCGAGCGGGAAGACGGTGTACTGGACGGCATGCGTCAGCCTCACCAGCGGCTCAGTGCATCCGTGTTCTGGCTGGTCGCCTTGCTCAGGAACCGGAAGTCGAGCACACCGTCGATGCGCGAGCTGAAGTCCTCCTTCGCCCAGCCGAGCTGCTGCATCTCGCGCGCCATGGCCTTGAGGTCCGACACGTTGGTCCGGAAGTCGTAGCGCAGGAAGCTGCGCTCGGTCCTCTCCACCACCGACGGCGGAAAGCGCGAGTACTTCGCCTCGTACTCGACCTGCTTGTCCGGGTTGCCGACGAAGAGTCTCATCGCGGCCACATGCGAGTCGATGATCCGTTGCACCAGTTCAGGCTTCTGCTGGATCAGGCGCCGGTGCACGATGAAGCCGATCTCCTGCTTGCCAAAGCCCTCGCCGAAGAGGTGCTGCACCAGCCGCGCGTTGCTCCTCTCGAGCGCAAGCGCACCGAAGCCGGCCAGCGTCATCGCCAGGTCGACCTCGCCGGCCTCGATCGCGCGCGGGTGATTGGGGAACGGCACGTTGAGGATCTGCACGTCCTTGTCCGGATCGATCTTCGCCGCGCGCAGGTAGCCGAGCAGCTTGGCGTGCTGGAGCGATCCGGTCGGCACGGCGATCTTCACCGGGTTGGTGCCCTTGCGCGCATCGATGGCAACCTTCAGCGCAGCCGGGTCGTTCGCCGGTACCCTGAACTGTTCGCGTGCGATCAGCACGTTGTAGCCGCCGCCCCAACCCGCGATCCAGACGACATCGATGCCTTCGTTGATCGCGCGCACCATGTGCTGCACGGTGGTGTTGGCGATCTCGAGTTCGCCCTGTTCGAGCGCACGCAGCGCGGCGGTACTGTCCGAGAAGTCCTTGATGTCGTACTTCAGGCCGTGTCGGGGGCCGATCTCCGGCAAGGTGCTGCGCAGCGCACCGAGCGCGCCGATCTGGATACCGTGGCGGACGACATCCTGGGCCAACGCGGAGCCGACGGCCCCGAATATCAAGGCGGCAATGGACAAGAAGAGTTTCATCGGAACTTCCTCGATTCGTGACGTGTTCATGCTATCCGAAGGGCCGTTCAGTTGCCAGACCGACGTACCTGTTCTTGAAATTCATGGCATCTCTGTCCCGCTGAACCAGATTGCCTCGATCGCGTGGGAGAACCCGGGCGTGAAGCCGGCCAGGATGCTGTGAGACAAAGGCCCTCCCGTCAGGTCGGCTGCGCGGCCTTTCGGTAAGCATAGGTCTCGTCGAAACGGCGCTTCAGGTAGTCGCCCCAGGTGATCGGCGCATAACGTGCCGGATGCTGCGCTGACTGGCACGACTCGATGCACTCCACCACCGTGTGGTACGTGGGGTCGAAGAAGAACGGGATCGAGTAGCGCTCGCGCCCGGTGGTGTTGATCACGCGGTGCGGCGTCGACACCCAGGCATCGTTGGTCCACTGCATCAACATGTCTGCGATGTTGACGACAAAGGTGCCGGGAATGTACGGGGCATCGATCCAGCCGCCGTCGCGCCGCTTGACCTGCAGGCCGCCGACATCGTCCTGCGCCAGGATCGTCAGGAAGCCGTAGTCGGTGTGCGGCGCGATGCCGAACTCGTTGTCGGCACGTGTCGGCGGCTGCGGCGGGTAGTGCAGCAGGCGGACGAAGGGCATCGGCTTCGAGAAGTGGGGCAGGAAGAAGTCTTCGTGCAGTTCGAGCGCGCTGCCGAAGATGCGAAGCATCAGGTGCCCGAGTTCGAGCAGCCGCGCGTGATACGCCTCGACCGTGGCGCGAAAGTGCTCCTGCCCGGCCGGCCACTGGTTCGGCCCGTGCATCGCGACGCCGGCCTTGGCGTCCGGGTCGTCGGCGCCGAGGTCGAAGCCCATCAGAAAGGTCTCGTTGAAGTTGGGCCGCACCTTGTCCGAATAGGTCGCGTTGTTGATGCCGATGTAGCCCCGGTGCGAGCCGTTGATCTTGATCGTTTGCTTCACGGCATCCGGCAGGGCGAAGAAAGCCTTGGACACCTCGAAGGCGCGGTCGATGAGGTCCTGCGGTACGCCGTGCCCGCTGATGTAGAGAAAGCCGGTGTCGGTGGCGGCACGCCGCACCGCCGCGACCACGACGTCCTTGTCGGTGCCGTTGCGGAACGGGCCGATGTCGATGACGGGGATCGATTCGCTCATGTTGGTCACTGCGGTGTCGTTCACGGCGTGCTCCTGTCTGTGGGTTCAAATGCCCAGAAAGGCTTTCCTGACGAACGGGCTTTCGAGCAGTTCACGGCCGCTGCCGCTGAGCACCACGCTGCCTTTCTCCAGGACCAGCGCCTGGTCGGCGATCTGCAGCGATTGCCTCACGTTCTGCTCCACCAGCAGGATCGTGATGCCGCTGCGGTTGAGCTCGCGTATCAGACGGAAGAGTTCGGTCACCAGCAGCGGCATCAGACCCAGCGAGGGCTCGTCGAGGATCATCAGCCGCGGCTCGGCCATCAGACCGCGCGCGATGGCCAGCATCTGCTGCTCGCCACCCGACATGCTGCCGCCGAGCTGTTCACGGCGTTCGGCCAGCCGCGGAAAGAGCTTAAACACCCGGGCCAGGTTGCGCTCGATGTTCGGCGTCGCGCGCCGGTTGAGCCCGCCCATGCGCAGGTTGTCCAGCACGCTCATCTGCGGGAAGACCAGCCGGCCCTCGGGCACCAGCGTGATGCCGGCCTCGACGACGTCGCTGCAGTCGAGCCCGCCAACCTCGCGGTCGTCGAAGCGGATCGTCCCCCCGGCCGGCCGCAAGGCCCCGGCCACGCATTGCACGGTGGTCGTCTTGCCCGCCCCGTTCGAGCCGACGAGGGCGACGATGGCGCCCTGCGGCACGTCGAAGCTGACCCCGCGCACCGCCAGCGCGCCGCCGTAGCCGACCTTCAGGTCGCGCACGGACAGCAGCGTGCTGCTCATTGCGGGAGTTCCTGCCCCAGGTAGGCCTCGATCACCCGCGGGTCGCGGGCGACGACCTCAGGCCGGCCTTCGGCGATGAATGCGCCGGCCTCGAGCACCACCACGTGGTCTGAGATCTGCATCACGGCGGGCATGTCGTGCTCGACGAGCAGGATCGTCATGCCGTGGTTCACCATGTCGCGAAAGCTGGCGAGGATCTCGTCGCTCTCGGCCGGCACCAGCCCGGCCAGCGGTTCGTCGGCCAGCAACAGCGTCGGCCGCGCCGCCACGGCGCGCGCGAGTTCGAGCTTGCGCAACTGTCCGATCGTCAATGTGGACGCCGGCTCTTCGGCGAGGTCGGCCAGGTTGGACAGGCGCAACGCCAGGTCGATGCTGGCCTCGACATCGCGCGCGCCGGCGCGCCCGAAGAGTGCGCCGACGCGCACGTTGTCGCGCACCGACAGGCCGCGGAAGGGGCGTGCGATCTGGAACGCCCGCGCGATGCCGAGCGCGGCGATGCGATGCGTCGGCATGCCGTTCAGCGTCTGGCCGGCGAACTCCACGCTGCCGGCATTCAGCGGCGTGTAGCCGGTGAGCAGGTTGAAGATGGTCGACTTGCCGGCCCCGTTGGGACCGATCAGGCTCATCACGCCGCCGGCCGGCACGTCGAAGTTGACGTCGTTGACGACCACCATGTCACCGTAGCGCTTGGTCAGGCCGCGGGCGCGCAGCACGATGCTCATGGGTTGCGTCCGCGGTGGCGGCGGTTGCGGCGCCAGCGTCCGACGACGCCGATCAGCCCCTCGGGTGCAGCGATGACCACCACGATGACGACCAGCCCGGTGATCGCGAGGTGGTACTCCAGCATGTCGGCCAGCGCGACCTTGGTCAGCGCGGTCATCGCGACGGCGCCGATGATGGGCCCGAAGATCGAACCCATGCCGCCGACCAGCGCGTGCACGATCATCTCCAGGCTCAGCGCACCGCGGAACACCGAGTCGGTGGTGATGTAGCCGAGGTTGAAGGCGTACAGCGCGCCGAAACTGCCGGTCAGCGCCGCGCTGATGATGAAGGCGGTGATCTTCAGGCGGGTGGTGGGCACGCCGAGCATCATCGCGGCGTCTTCGTCCTCGCGAACCGCATACAGCCCGTAGCCGAGCCGGGCGCGTGCGATCAGCATCGCGATGAGCACCGTGACGAGCAAGAGCGCCAGCGCCGCCCAGTAATAGAAGCGCTCGACGCGCATGCCAGGTGGCGCGATGTTGGGCAGGCTCACACCCATTGCCCCCTGGAAGACCGGGAACGCGCTGACGGCCTCGGCGCACACCAGCGCCACCGCCAGCATCGCGATGGTGAAATAGTGGCCGCGCAGGCGCAGGATCGGCCAGGCGATGAGCGCGGCCACGGCGGCCGAGACGCAGGCGGCTGACCCGACACCCAGCAGCAGTTGCCCGGCCCAGTGGCCAGACACCCACAGATCACGCGACAGCGCGGCGGCGAAGGCGCCGATGCCGATGAAGACGGTGTGGCCGAAGCTGTAGTAAGCGGCGAACCCGCCCAGGATGTACCAGCTGAGCGCCAGCCCTGCCGAGAGGAACATCGACAGGCCGACCCGCACATGGAAGGGCCCGAGCACCAGCGGCAACAGCGCCAGCAGCACCGTGGCGGCCAGCAGCAGCAGCAAAGGCCGCAGCATGCTCAGCGGCTTGCCCTGAAGGCGCTGCCGAGGATGCCGTGCGGCCGCACCAGCAGCATCAGCAGCAGGATCAGGAACATCACCATGTTGGTGTAAACGGCGCCCAGGTAGGTCTGCGTCAGCGTCGCTGCGACGCCCATCAACACGCCGCCGAGCATCGCGCCGGCAGGGCTGCCGACGCCGCCGAGCGTGACGACGATGAAGGCATAGACCGTCCACAGCGTCTCTTCGGCCGGCGTGAAGGGCAGCATCATCCCGATCAGCACGCCCGAGGCGGCACCGAAGGCGCTGCCGACTCCGAAAGTGGCGGCATAGACGCCCTTCGAGTCGACACCGCACAGCCGGGCACCGAGTTCTGACTGCGCGGTCGCACGAATGACGCGTCCGAGCCGGCTGCGCCGCATGAACAGCGACAGCGCGGCGATCATCACCAGACCGATGCCGAAGCAGACCAACCGCACGGCGTCGATCGACAGATCGCCCAGGCGCAGGTTGACGAAGGCATACGAGGGGCTGATGTTGCGCACCGCGGACGAGAACCACACCGTCAGCAGGTTGACGACGACCAGCGCGAAGCCGAACGTGACCAGCAGGGCCGCGACAGGATTGCCGCGGCGCACCGCGGGCTGCATCACATGGCGCTGGAACTGCGAGCCCAGCACGTAGCCCAGCGCCATGATGACGGGCAGCGCCAGCAGCGGGTCGATGCCGAGTGTCGACCAGGCGACCAGCGCAGCGTAAGCGCCGCCGATGACGAAGACACCATGCGCGAGGTTGATGACGTTCATGACGCCGAAGATCAGCGAGAAGCCGACAGCGGCGATCGACAGGATGCCGCCGAAGAGCACCCCGTTGACGACAGTCTGGATGAAGGTGGACATGACGGCGCGGCGGGTTGCTCAGACCCCGACGCCAGCCTCAGCGCTGCGACCAGGCGGTCATCGGCCAGATCGGATTGGCTTCCTTCAGCGCAGCGGGAAAGATCACCTTGAGATCTCCGCCCTGCACCTGCGTGACCGCCGACCCCATCAGCACCGGATCGCCGTCGCCTTCAGGCGTGAACTTGATGCGGCCGTAGAGTGACTCGATGTCGATCCTCGCCAGCCCGTCGCGGATGGCCTCGGTGTCGTCGATCTTGCCGACCGCGCGCAGCACGCTCGTGTAGGCCACGATGCACCCGGCCGCGGTGCCCTGGTGGTAGATCAGTGGCACGGTGTTGTTGGCCTGGTAGTACTCGGCGAACTTCTGCGTCGTGCCGAAGATCGGGTCCTTGTAGGGGAATGACGGCGACCAGGTCGAGATGCAGCTGATGCCCTCGGCGAACTTGCCAAGCCCCTGCCTGAAGCTGGGTGTCTGCGGCCCGAGCGAGGTGAACAGCATCTTCACGTCGGCGCGGTTCTGCGCCATCTGGCGCGCGATCAGCAGCGAGTTCTGGTCCGAAGTCAGGCACATCACGACGTCGGGCTTCTTGTCGCGCACGGCGGTCAGCACCGCAGAGATGTCCTGCAGCTGGAAAGGCAGCTCGAAGGAATCGACGACGTTGAAACCCCGCTCCCGCAGCCTGGCCATGACACCCAGACCCTGCGGCTTGGAGAAGGGGTCGTTGGTGTAGACGACGATGAAACTCTGCGGCCTGGGGTTCAGCACCGTCATCGAGTCGACCGCCGGAAATGCCGAGCGCGACGCCCGCGGATACATGCCGAAGATGTAGCGGTAGCCCTGCGTGAAGATGGCATCGCCGCCGCCGCCGGCCTGCACCATCGGCCGGCGCGCGCGTTCGGTCATCGCTGCCTGCGGCAGCACCATCGGCGTCGAGTAGGTGCCGAGGAACAGCGATACGCCGTCGTCGAGCTGCCTCTGCAGCAGGGTGATCCCGCGTTGGGGATCGGATGCGTCGTCGACCATCTTGATGTCGAGCCGGTACCTGCGGCCACCGACCTCGAGGCCGCCGAGAACCTCGTTCACGTACTTCGCGACCGTCGTGTAGCCGGCGTGCACGCTCTGGCCGATCTCGGCCCAGCGCCCGCTGAACGGGATCGTGCCCCCGAAGGTGATGGCCGGCAGCGCCTGCGCACCGACGCGGGGCGCCACGGCGACCGCGCCGGCTGCCCCGATCAGTTCGAGGGAACGACGCCGGGTGATGGAGATGCTCATGTCGGATCCTCGGTGGTGAAGTTGGCCTCTTTCCAGCATGACGAAGACCGCGCCGCTGCGCAAGAGAAATTTCAATCAGCACATCAACGATCTCGCTATTGACATTTCCCGGCCAGTCGCGGCCCAATGCGATGGCAATGACAAAGACACGTGACCTAAGAACCATGATGCAAGACCCATGCCGCTGAAATACCTGGTCGCCACCGACGTCGGCGGCACCTGCACCGACGCCGTCGTTTTCGCGGCCGGCGAACCGGTGCGCCTGGGCAAGGCGCTGTCGACGCCGCCCAACTTCGCCGACGGCGTGCTCGATTCGCTGCGCTCGGCGGCCGACACGATGGACTTGACACTGGACGCGTTGCTGGCCCGGACGCGGCTGTTCGTGCACGGCTCGACCGTCGTCGACAACGCAATCCTGACGCGTGATGGCGCGCGCGTCGGGCTGATCACCACACGCGGCTTCGAGGACACGATCCTGGTCACGCGCGGCGCCTACGGCCGCTGGGGCGGCCTGCCCGAAGACCGCGTCAAGCATCCGGTGAAGACCGACCGTGCTGCGCCGCTGGTCGACGCCGACTGCATCGTCGGCTTGGGTGAGCGCACCGACTACAAAGGCGCGGTGCTGCTCGAACTGGACGAGCGCGAGGTCGAGTCCGCGCTGCGCTACCTGATCGAGCGCAAGAAGGTCGATGCCATCGCGGTGTCCTTCCTCTGGTCCTTCTACAACCCGGCCAACGAGCAGAAGGTGCGCGCGGTGCTGGCGCGCATCGCGCCGCAGGTCCACTGCAGCCTGTCGAGCGAGATCGCGCCAACGCCCGGCGAGTACGAAAGAACCTCGACCACGGTCATCAACGCCTATGCGGGGCGCATCACCAAGGACTACCTGAGCAGCCTCGAATCACTGCTGGCGCGCCACGGCTACGGCGGCTCGGTGCTCGTCATGCAGGGTTATGGCGGGCTGCTGCCGGCGGCCGAAGCGGCCGAGCGCTCGATCGGCATGCTCGAGTGCGGGCCGGCGGCCGGGGTCATCGGCAGCCGCGCGCTGGGCGCGCTGCTGGGGCAACCGGACGTGATTGCCACCGACATGGGCGGCACGACCTTCAAGGTCAGCGTGATCCAGAACGGCGAAATCGAATACGCCCGCGAGCCGATGGTCGACCGCTTCCACTACACGCAGCCGAAGATCGAGGTCGTCTCGATCGGGGCCGGTGGCGGGTCGATCGTCTGGCTCGAACCCGGCAGCAACATCCCGCGCGTCGGGCCGCGCTCGGCCGGGTCGCGGCCGGGCCCGGTCTGTTACGGCCTCGGCGGCAGCGAGCCGACGCTGACCGACGTCTTCATGCTGATCGGCTACATGGACCCCGGCATCTTCCTCGGCGGCGCGATGCAGCTCGACAAGGACGCCGCCCACCGCGTCTTCAAGCAGAAGATCGCCGATCCGCTGGGCCTCGACGTCGAACAGGCCGCGTATGGGGTCTTCCGGGTCGCTGCGGCGCAGATCACCGATCTGATCCACGAGATCACGGTCGAGCGCGGTCTCGACCCGCGCGACTTCGTGCTGCATTCCTTCGGTGGCTCGTGCGGCATGCTGGCCGGCATGTTTGCCGCCGAGCTCGGCGTCAAGCGCTTCGTGGTGCCGTACACGGCCGCGGTGAACTGCGCCTTCGGCCTCGTGTCGGCCGATATCGCGCACGAGTACTCCACCGTGCAGGTGCTGCCGGTGGCCGGCACAGCGGACGCGGTCAACGCGCTCTTCGCGCCGATGATCGAGCGGGCTCGCGCCCAGCTCGGGCGCGACGGCTTTACCGGCGAGCGAGTGCAGCTCGAGTTCTCGATCGATCTGCGCTACTCGCGCCAGGTGCACGAGGTCAAGACCGTCGTGCGCCCGGCATTGCCGCTGGACGACGCGACGCTGGCGCAGGTGGTCGCCGACTTCGAGGCGCTGTATGAGCGCAAGTTCGGCAAGGGCTCGGCCTACCGCGAGGCCGGCGTCGAGATGACCCAGTTCAGGCTCACCGCGCGCGGGCTGATGCAGCGCCCCGACCTGGTGCCGCTGCCGCTGGAAGACAGCGACAGCGCCGCTGCGTGCATCGGCCGGCGCCGCGTTTTCGTCGAGGCCGCCGGCGGCATGCCGGAGGTGCCCATCTACGCCTTCGACCGGCTGCGGCCGGGCCACGTGGTCGCCGGGCCCGCGGTCATCCACACTCCGATCACCACCATCGTGCTGCAGGCCGGGCAGAGCGGGCAGATGGATGGTTACCGGAACATCGTCGTCGATTTCGTCTGACCGCCAGGAGACAGGCATGGACCCGATCACCTTCTCCATCATCCGCCACCGGCTCTTTCGCGTCGTCGAGGAAGCGGTCATCACGCTGAAGCACGTCTCGGGCAGCGCGATCACCAACGAAGGACACGACCTGATGGTGTCGCTGTACCGCGCCGACGGCTCGCTGCTGATGGGCGGCGTCGGCTTCCTGCACCACCTGACCAGCGCCGCCGAGGCCTGCAAGGCGGTGATCAGGCGCTTCGAGGGGCAGATCAACGAAGGTGACATCTTCCTGCTCAACGACCCCTACACGGCGGCGCTGCACACCTCGGACATCTACCTCATCGCGCCGATCCACCACGAGGGCCGGCTGGTGGCGTGGAGCGCGTGCTTCGTGCACGTCTTCGACATCGGGGCGATGAATCCCGGCGGCTTCGCGCCCGATGCCACCGACATCTACTCCGAGGGCTTCAGCTCGCCGGGTCTGAAGCTCGTCGACCGCGGGCAGGTGCGCCAGGACGTCTGGGACACGCTGCTGAACATGGTGCGCGGGCCCGAGATGGTGGCGCTCGACCTACGTTCGATGATCGCCTGCAATAACGTGGCGCGCGAACGCATGCTGGCGCTGATCCACAAGTACGGCGCGCCGACCGTCGACGAGGCCTGCCAGACGCTGATCGAGCAGTCGGAGACGCGGCTGCGAGAACGCCTGCGCGAACTGCCCGACGGTCAGTGGCAGTCACGCCAGTATCTCGACGTCAAGGGCGAGATCTACCGCGTCGTGCTGACGATGACGAAGAAGGACGACGAACTCGTCTTCGACTTCACCGGCTCTTCGCCGCAGTCGAAGTACAGCCTGAACTGCAGCAAGTGGGCTTCGCTCGGCGGCCTGTTCGCGCCGCTGTTCCCGTTGCTGTGCTACGACATCACCTGGAACGAAGGCGTCATCCGCCCGATCCGCATGATCGCGCCCGAAGGCACGATCGTGAACGCCACCCGGCCCGCACCCATTTCGGTCGCCACCGTCGGCGCGATCCAGTCGGTGAACAACGCGGCCTGCTCGACCATCGGCAAGATGCTCGCGGCGAGCGAGAAGTACGCCGACGAGGCCACCGCCGTCTGGCACGCCAACCACTTCGCGATCTTCATGTTCGGCACCAACCAGAAGGGCGGGCTGTCGATCGGCATCCTGACCGAGACCTTCGCCGGCGCCGGCGGTGCGCGCACTTTCGGCGACGGCGTGGACATCGGCGGCGAGATCCCGAACCCGATCTCGCGCATGGCCAACGTCGAGACCATCGAGGCGACCTTTCCGATCCGCTATCTGTTCCGGCGCCGGCTGCGCGACTCGGGCGGCGCCGGGCATCACCGCGGCGGCGCCGGCGCAGAAATGGCCATCGTCGCCCACGATGCGCCGGACGGCGGCATCGACTACGTCATCTCCGGCAAGGGCAGCGGCTTCCCGATGAGCGACGGGCTCGGCGGCGGCGACCCTGGCGGTGTGAATGACTATGTCTGGGTGCACGCCGCCGACGGCGAGCAGTCGCCGCAGACACGCTTCGCGGCCAGCGTCGACGCCCTCGGCGGCGAGAAGCAGCCGATCTCGTGGGGCGTCTACCCGCTTCGCGGCGACGATGCGCTGTACGTGCGCTGGAACGGCGGCGGCGGCATCGGCGACCCGCTGAGCCGGGAGCCCGCGCGCGTGCTGCAGGACGTGGTCGACGGCGTGGTCTCGCCGCGGGCGGCGGCCGAGCTTTACGGCGTCGTGGTCCACGAAGGCGCGATCGACGCCGCCGCCACCGACGCGCGCCGCAGCGGATTGCGC
>JBBQOR010000005.1:0-20831 GCA_038331055.1 Burkholderiales bacterium | reverse complement strand
GGTGCTGACGTGCACGGTGAAGCCCAGGGTCTCGGCCGCCTGCAGCCAGGTGTTGGCCATGTTGTTGCCATCGCCAACCCAGGCCACCACTTTGCCGGCGATGCTGCCGCGGTGTTCGATGTAGGTGAAGATGTCGGCCAGGATCTGGCTCGGGTGGTACTCGTTCGTCAGCCCGTTGATTACCGGCACGCGCGAGTGAGCTGCGAAGAGTTCGATCTTGGCCTGCTCGTAGGTGCGGATCATCACCAGATCGACCATGCGGCTGATCACGCGCGCGCTGTCCTCGATCGGCTCGGCGCGGCCGAGTTGGCTGTCGCCAGTGGTCAGGTGCACGACCGAGCCGCCCATCTGGTACATGCCGGCCTCGAAGCTGACGCGCGTGCGCGTGCTGGCCTTCTCGAAGATCATCGCCAGCGTGCGGTCGACCAGCGGCTGGTAGCGCTCGTAGTTCTTGAAGCGCGTCTTGATGGTCTTCGCGCGCTCGAAGACGTAGGCATACTCTTCCGAGCGCAGATCTTTGAACTGCAGATAGTGCTTGATCAGCACGGGTCCGGGCTTCATCGTGCCGTCAGGGCTGGTCCAGGAACTGCGTGACCAGCGGCACCAGGATGTCGGCGATCTGCATCGCCTCGTCCAGGCTCAGGATCAGCGGCGGCACCAGGCGGATCACGCTGTCGGCGGTGACGCTGATCAACAGCCCCGCATCGGCGGCACGCTGCAGCAGCACGCCGCAGGGGCGTTCGAGCTCGATGCCGATCATCAGCCCCTGGCCGCGCACCTCTAGTACGCCGGGCAGAGCGCCGAGTTCGGCCTGCAGGCGCGCCATCAGCGCGCCGCCCACCCGAGCGGCGTTGTCGATCAGTCCGTCCTCGACGATGATGCGCAGCGTCTCAACGCCCGCACGCATGGCCAGCGGGTTGCCGCCGAAGGTGGTGCCGTGGTTGCCCTGACCGAGCACATCCACCGCCTTCGGGCCGCAGACGATGGCCCCGATCGGCACGCCCGAGCCGAGGCCCTTGGCCAGCGGCATCACGTCGGGCTGGATGCCGGCCCACTGGTGGGCAAACCACTTGCCGGTGCGGCCGATGCCGCACTGAACTTCGTCGAGCATGAGCAACCAGTCGTGCTGGTCGCACAAGCGGCGCAGGCCCTGCAGATAGTCGACGCGGCTGGGGTTGATGCCGCCTTCGCCCTGGATTACCTCGAGGAATACGGCGACCACGTCGGGGTTCTCGCGGGCCGCACGCTCGACCGCCGACAGGTCGTTCATCGGCACGCGCACGAAACCTTCGACCAGTGGCCCGAAGCCCTTCTGCACCTTCGGGTTGCCGGTGGCCGACAAGGTGGCGATCGAGCGCCCATGGAAGGCGCGCTCATAGACGATGATCTGCGGCCGCTCGATGCCGCGGTCATGGCCGTACTTGCGCGCGATCTTCAGCGCGCCTTCGTTGGCCTCGAGGCCGCTGTTGCAGAAGAAGGCACCTGACAGACCCGAGATTTCGCACAGCGTGGTTGCCAGTTGCTCCTGCAGCGGCACTTCGTAATAGTTCGAAGTGTGGATCAGCTTGCCGATCTGCTCTTGCAGTGCCGGCACCAGCTTCGGGTGGGCATGTCCCAGAGTGTTGACGGCGATGCCGGCGAGCCCGTCGAGGTACTTTCGGCCCTCTGTATCCCAAACCCAGCAGCCGCGGCCGTGCGACAGCGCAATCGGCAGGCGGCCATAGGTGTTGAGCACATGCGGCATCGGACGTGCCGGGGTGTGCAGGGCAGGGTTCTCGGGCGCGTTCATCGGCGGGCTCCATGAAAAACGGCCGGAACGGGCGAGATTTGCCGCTGCGGCCAAGATCGAATTCTAAAGGGGGCCTCGCCGGCTCCGAGATGATGGCGAGGCCGCTGCATACGGTTGCCATCGTGATCCGCCACCATGTTTGCTGCAACGCAATACTGCCCAGGCACAATCAGCGCCGCTCCCTCGCTCGTCGCAGGGGTCCCCTGCCGCCCGATGCCGAAGCCCCAAGCCCGCGAAGTTTTCATCCTGGGCACTACGCTCGAGGGACGCCCATTTCGCCCCAGCGACTGGGCCGAGCGGCTTGCGGGTGCGCTGTCGAGCTTCCGTCCGGGGGGCCGCGTCGGCGGCCCGGGTGCGCACATCGGCTATTCGCCGTACTGTGTGCCCAACGTACTCGACGGCGTGAAGTGCGTGATCGTCAATGAGGCGCTGCGCGGGCTCGAGCCGATGGCCTGGGACTTTGTCATGAACTTTGCCCGTGACAACCGGCTGCGCATGGTCGAGCCTGACGAGCCCTGAAACGACGAGGGCCTGCTGAGCAGGCCCTCGCGCACGGCGGACGAGAGGCCGGTCAGGCGGGGGCAGAGGCGGCCAGCGCCTTCACCTTGGCGGCCAGACGGCTCTTGTGGCGCGCGGCCTTGTTCTTGTGGAAAAGGCCCTTGCCGGCAATCGAATCGATGGTCGTCTGCGCGGTCTGGAAGAGCTCGGTGGCCTTGCTCTTGTCGCCGGCGACGACCGCCTTCTGCACGTTCTTGACGGCGGTCCGAAAACGTGATCGCAGCGAGGTGTTGTGGGCATTGCGCACCACATCTTGGCGAGCGCGCTTGAGCCCTGATGCGAGGCGGACGGTCTTCTTCTTGGCTTTGGACGAGGTTGCCATGTTCTAGGTTAAGTGTCGTAAGTGCAAAGACTGTCGAGTGTAGCACTGCACGCTAGTTACAATGCCTCCGTCTGCATGAACCTGCTCAAGTCCGCGTCCATTGTCTCCCTGCTGACGCTGGCCTCTCGGGTCACCGGTCTGGTGCGCGAGCAGCTCATCGCCGCCGCCTTCGGCGCCAGCGCCGCCACCGACGCCTTCAACGTCGCCTTTCGCTTTCCCATCCTGTTCCGGCGGCTGTTTGCCGAGGGCGCGTTCTCGCAGGCCTTCGTGCCCGTGCTGGCCGGCACGCGCGAGGCCGAGGGCGACGAGGCTACGCGGCGGCTGATCGACGCCGTGGCCACCGTGCTGACGTGGGTGCTGATCGCTGTCTGCGTGATCGGCGTGGTCGCCGCGCCGCTGCTGGTCTGGCTGATGGGTTCGGGGCTGGAGCGCCGCGACCTTGCGGTAACGCTGACGCGCTGGATGTTTCCCTACATCGGCTTCATGTCGCTGGTCGCGCTGTCCTCGGGGATCCTCAACACCTGGCGGCGCTTCGCGGTGCCAGCTGCCACCCCGGTGCTGCTGAACCTGTCGGTTGTCGCCGCTGCGCTGTGGGGCGCGCCGGCGTTTGCGCGCTGGGGGCTTGAGCCGATCCTGGCGCTGGCCGGCGGCGTCATGCTGGGTGGCGTGCTGCAACTGGCAGTGCAGTTGCCCGCGCTGGCCCGCGCCGGCGCTTTGCCACGCATCGGCGTCGGCCTCAGCAGGGTTCGTGACGCTTGGCGGAATCCGGGCGTCTCGCGGGTGCTGGGTCAGATGGCCCCGGCGCTGCTGGGCGTTTCGGTGGCGCAGATCTCGCTGGTGATCAATACGCAGATCGCTTCGCACGTGGGCGTGGGCGCGGTGTCCTGGCTGACCTATGCCGACCGGCTGATGGAGTTCCCGACCGCCTTGCTCGGCGTGGCGATCAGCGTGGTGCTGCTGCCGCAACTGTCGGCGGCCAGCGCACGCGCCGATGCCGCGGCCTTCACCGACATGCTCGACTGGGGGCTTCGGCTGGTGGTGCTTCTGGCGCTGCCCTGCGCAGTGGCGCTGCTGGTCTTCCCGACCGCGTTGATCGCGGTGCTCTTCCACTACGGCGCCTTCCAGCCGCGCGACGTGCAGATGACCGTGCACGCGCTGATGGGCTATGGCGTCGGGCTGCTCGGACTGATCGCCATCAAGGTGCTGGCCCCTGGCTTCTATGCCCAGCAGGATGTGCGCACGCCGATGAAGGTGGGCATTGCCGCCCTGGTGTTCACGCAGCTGATGAACCTGGTGCTGGTGCCGCGGCTGGGCCACGCCGGGCTGGCGCTGTCGATCGGCCTGGCGGCGCTGTTCAACGCCCTGGCGCTGCTGTGGCTCTTGCGCCGGCGCGGCAGCTACCGGCCGGCACCGGGCTGGGCCGGCTTTCTGGGCCGCGTGCTGCTGGCCTCGGCGCTGCTGGGCGCGGCGCTGGCCTGGGCTGCATGGCGCATCGACTGGATCGGCCTGCAGTCCAGCTGGGGCCAGCGCGCCGGCCTGATGGCGCTGGTGCTCGGTGGCGTGGCGCTGCTTTACTTCGGTGTGCTGCGCCTGACCGGGCTCGAGCTGCGACAGTTCGTGCGCCGGGCCTGACCTACACTGAAGCCGATGTTCTTGCGTCCCGTCACTGCCGCAGCGCCATGAGCGAGCGCTTGCGTTTCGCCGCCCCGACGGTGCTCGAGTACTTCGCGTCCCTGGTGGCAGAAGATGCCAGCCTGTCGGTATTGGAAGCGGCCGCCGCGGTGGGGCAGGACGAGTATCCGCAGCTCGACACCCAGGCGGTGCTGGCGCAGATCGACGCATTGGCTGACACGCTGGTGCGACGCATGCCCGATGACGCCGCGCCGCTGCATCGCGTGCGGCTGCTCAACCGCTACTTCTTCGAAGAACTGGGTTTCGCCGGCAACGTGAACGATTTCTACGACCCGCGCAACAGCTACCTGTCGCACGTGCTGGCCACCCGACGCGGCATCCCGCTGACGCTGGCGCTGCTGTATATCGAGCTGGCCAACCAGTGCGGATTGAGTGCCGCGGGGGTGTCCTTCCCCGGGCACTTCCTGGTCAAGCTGCGTCTGGCGCGCGGTGAGGTGGTGATCGACCCCTTTACGGGCGAATCGATGTCGCGTGAAGAGCTCACCGAGCGGCTCGCGCCGTACCGTCGGCAGCGTGGCCTGGTCGGCGACTTCGACGCGCCGCTGGGCCTGTTCCTGCAGGCCGCTTCGCCGCGCGCGATCCTGGCGCGGCTGTTGCACAACCTGAAAGAGATCTTCCGCAGCGGCGACGACTGGCCGCGGCTGCTGGCGGTGCAGCAGCGGCTGGTGGTGCTGCTGCCCGATGCGCCAGAGGAGCAGCGTGACCGGGGCCTGGTGCAGGCCGAACTCGGACGCCACGACCTGGCCGCCGACGACATCAGTGCCTATCTCAGCGCGCGCCCGGATGCCGCCGATGCGGCCGTGCTGCGCCGTCAGGTCCTGGCCTGGCGCCGCGCTGGTCGGCCGCGGCTGCACTGATGCCGCGATGAGACCGCGATGAGACAGCGATGAGACAGCGATGAGACAGCGGCCCCTGGCTCTCGCCCCGGCCACGCTGCCCACCTTCGAGGGTTTTGTCGCCGGCGACAACACCGCCGCGCTGCTGCATCTGCATTCGCAGCCGGCACGTGGCGCGCCTCCTGTCTATCTTTGGGGCCCGGCGGGCTGTGGCAAGACGCACCTGCTACGCGCCGCGGTGCACGCGCGGCAGCAGGCCGGGCAGCGTGCGGGCGCTTTCGACGCCAAGTCCGCGCCGCCCTGGGAGCCTGCTCAGGACTGGGCCCTGGCGGTGATCGACGACTGCGTTCTTCTGGACCCCGCGCGCCAGCAGGCGGCCTTTGCGCTATTCGTCGAGGCGCAGACGCTGGGCCTGCCGATCGTCGCCGCCGGCCGGCTGCCGCCGGTGGATCTGCCGCTGCGCGAAGACCTGCGCACCCGGCTGGCCTGGGGCCATGTCTTTGCTTTGCAGCCGCTGGGCGACGCCCAGACACGCGCCGCGCTGCGCCGAGAAGCCGATCGCCGCGGCATCCTGCTCTCCGACGAGGTGATGGCTTATCTGATGACGCATTTCGACCGTGACCTGGGCCACCTGATGGTGTTGCTCAACCGCCTGGACGACTTCGCGCTAGCCGAGCACCGGCTGGTCACGGTGCCGCTGCTCAAGCGCATGCTGGTCGAAGAGGCGGCACCGTGAATCTGGCCCTCTTCGATCTCGACGGCACCTTGCTTGAAGGCGATTCGGACCACGCTTTCGGCGAGTTCCTGATCGGCTTGGGCTGGGCCGACGCCACGCGGCATCGCCAGGGCAACGATGCTTTCTATGCCGACTACCTTGCCGGGAAGTTGGACATCCATGCCTACGCGGCCTTCTCCACCGCGCCCTGGCGCGATCGTTCGCCCGACGAACTGCGCGAGGTGATGGCGCGCTTTCTGCATGAGGTGGCGGGCCCGGCGTTGCCGCCGCGTGCGCATGAACTGGTGCAGCGGCATCGTGAGGCGGGTGATGTGCTGGCCGTCGTCACCGCGACCAACGACTTCATCACGCGCCCGATCGCCGCGCTGCTAGGCGTGCCGACGCTGATCGCCACCGATCTTGCGCGCGATGCGCACGGCCGCGTCAGCGGCGCGATTGCCGGCGTGCCGGCTTACCGCGAAGGCAAGGTGCACCGCGTCAACGACTGGCTGGCTGCTCAGGGCCTCACACTCGGCGACTTCGGCCGCGTAACGTTCTACAGCGACTCGATCAACGACCTGCCGCTGCTGGAGACCGTAAGCCATCCGGTGGCCACCAACCCGGGCGCCGCGCTTCAGGCCATTGCCGAGCAGCGCGGCTGGCCCATCCTGAGGCTCTTCGAATGATCCGCAAGTTCATTGACCGCCTGCTCGGCAAACCCGTGGCGGCCGCGCCGCCCGTGCCCGCGCCGCCAGAGGTGCCGCTGGGCCAGCGGGTTGAAGTGCCGGTCGCCGAGCATGGCATCGACCCCGCGCTGCTCGACGACAACGCGGTGCGCGTGGTGCGCACGCTGCGCGAGGCCGGGCACGAAGCCTATGTGGTGGGCGGGGCAGTGCGCGACCTGCTGGTCGGACGAAGGCCGAAGGATTTCGACGTTGCCACAGACGCCACGCCGGAGCAGGTCAAGTCGCTGTTTCGTCGCGCCTTCATCATCGGACGGCGCTTTCGCATCGTGCATGTGGTCTTCGGTCGCGGCCGCGAGCATGAGGTGATCGAGGTCTCCACCTTCCGCGCGCTGGTCGAGCCCGAAGCCGCCGACGCGGTGGCCGGCAACGAGAAGACCTCCAGGCAAGAACTCGCCGGCCGCGCCCATGCGGTGGACGCCAGTGGCCGCGTGCTGCGCGACAACGTCTGGGGCCCGCAGATCGAGGATGCTGCCCGGCGCGACTTCACCGTCAACGCGATGTACTACGAGCCGCTGTCGCAGACCCTGGTGGACTACCACGGTGGCCTTGCCGACGTGCGCGCGCGCCTGCTGCGCATGATCGGCGAGCCCGAGGCGCGCTACCGCGAAGACCCGGTGCGCATCCTGCGCGCGGTGCGCTTTGCCGCCAAGCTCGGCTTCACGATCGATCCGGCCAGCGAGTCGCCGATCCGGCCGATGAGCGCGCTGCTGGCCAACGTGCCTGTCTCCCGGTTGTTCGACGAGATGGTCAAGCTGCTGCAGACCGGGCACGCGCTGGCCAGCATCGCCGAACTGCGCCGCCACGGCCTGGACCGCGCGGCCTTCCCGGTGCTGGAGGCTGCGCTGTCGGGCGTGCCTGCAGGCCGCGAGACCTTCGTGCGCCTGGCGCTGCAGGACACCGACCGCCGCGTCGCTGAGGGCCGCGCGGTGGCGCCGAACTTCACCCTGGCCTGTCTGCTGTGGCACGACGTGCTCGGCCGCTGGACGGCGCTGCGTGCCGCCGGCGAGTCGCTGGTGCCGGCGTTGCAGCAGGCTATCGACGCGGCCTTCGACGCGCGCATCGGCGACATCTCCGGCCGCGGCAAGCTGGCCGCCGACATGCGCGAGATCTGGATGATGCAGCCTCGCTTCGAGCGGCGCACGCCGAGCACGGCGCGCTCGCTGGTCGAGCAGCCGCGGTTTCGCGCCGGGTGGGACTTCCTGCGCCTGCGCGCTGACGCCGGCGAGGCGCCGACTGAACTGGCCGATTGGTGGGAGGACTTCCACCTGGGCGACGAGGACGAGCGTGAGGCTCTGCTGCAGGATCTGAAGCCGGCCCCCAAGGTGCGCCGGGTCACTGCGCGCGAAGCCGCGGGCACCGTGCCGCAGGCCGGGCCGGCGCCGCTGGGTGAGGGTGCCGGCAGCGGTAATGCTGAGGCCGTGGCCGTCGAGGACGTGGTGCCCGGAGATGAGGAGCCGGGCGACGACGCAGCCGCGGGCCCGCGCAAGCGCCGTCGGCGGCGCCGACGTGGCCCGCGCAGCGACGGCGGTGCGGCCTCCGGTGGCGGCGCCGAAGGTGATGGAGACGCAGGCCCGCCGGCGTGATGCCCGCTGCGGCGGGACCTGCAGAGCGCGCCTGAATTCAGCCGCCGGCGGCGCGCTCGGCCTCCAACTGCCATTCGAAGAAGCGCTGCCCGCTATAGGCGATGGTGCCCATGAACACCGCTCCGCCCACCAGCAGCGCCAGGATCACGCCGAGCACGGGCGCCCAGGCCGTGGCGCTGACGGGCTGGCCCGGGTTGAAGCGCGCGTCCCACTTCTCGTCGGGCGTCAGGCCATAGACGATGGCGCTAAGCATCGCCGCCGAGATGCTCAGACCCACCAGCGGGATCAGCGCCCAGGCCAGGTGATCGTCCTGGCCGAAGTCGAACACCCGCTGCACGCCCAGAAGCCCGGCCAGCGTGGGCAGCGGAAACAGCCAGCCCAGCGGGTCGCGCAGACCGTGCAGGTAGAAGCGGTGAAGGCCCAGCGTGCCGCTGACCACCGCCAGCCAGGTGGCGAGCGTCTTCGAGCGGTAGTACAGCGTCTGGCCGGCCGGCGGCAGAGTCATGCCGGCGCGCCGCTGTCGCCCGGGCCGAGCGCGCGCTGCATCAGCACCACGTCAAGCCAGCGGTCGAACTTCCAGCCGGCCGACTTCAGCACGCCAGCGGGCGAGAAGCCCAGCGCCCGGTGCACCCCGACCGAGCCTGCGTTCTGGGCGTCGCCGATCACCGCCACCATCTGCCGTGCACCGGCGGCCTCGCAGCGGGTGAGCAACTCGGCCAGCAGCAGCCGGCCCAGGCCGCCGCCTGCCGCATCGGGATGCAGGTAGATCGAGTCCTCGACGCAGAAGCGATAGGCCAGCCGCGGGCGAAAGTGGTTGGCGTAGGCGTAGCCCAGCACCTCGCCGTCGTGCTCGGCCACCAGCCAGGGCAGGCCCTTGCTCACCACGTCTTCGCGTCGGCGCGCCATCTCGGTGTCGCTTGGCGGTTCGGTCTCGAAGGTGCCGGTGCCGTGCAGCACGTGGTGGCTGTAGATCACGCTGATCGCCGACAGGTCTTCGGCGGTCGAGGGACGGATGAGCAGGGCGTTCATCGGCGGGGCGAGGCGGTTCGGTGGTGGAGGGCTGAGCGCGCGAACGGCGTAGGGCAACCAGTCTTTTTATAATGCGCGGTTCCCGGCGTCCCGATGCTGCCGCTGTCCCGCTGCCTGCGTGCAGCCCATGGGCCGGCTGCACGTAGGCAGCGCCTCCCCCCGACAAGCCGACCTGCCCCTGCAGGGCCCGGCTGCAAGACACAAGGACTCTCCGCAATGGTCGTGATCCGGCTGGCCCGTGGCGGCGCCAAGAAGCGCCCGTTTTACAACATCGTCGTCGCCGACAGGCGCGAGCGCCGCGACGGGCGTTTCATTGAGCGCGTCGGGTTCTACAACCCGATGGCGGCTGGTGGTGAGCAGCCGCTGCGCCTGGCGCTTGACCGCGTCGGGTACTGGGCCGGTGTGGGCGCGCAGTTGTCGCCGAAGGTCTCGCGCCTGGTCGAGCAGGCCAAGGCCGCCGGCTGAGTTCCACGCTGGCCGCCCGGGTGGACGATGGCGCCGAAGACGCGCTGCCGGCCGACGCCGTCGAGGTGGCCCGCGTGATGGGCGCCTGGGGCATCAAGGGCGCGATCCGCGTAAAGCCCTATGCGGCCAACGTCCAGGCGCTGTTTTCTTCGCGCCGCTGGTTCCTTCAGCCGCCAGAGGGCCTGCGCCCGGGGCAGCCGATGCCCGGGCTGCTGCGCATCACGCAGGCGCGTGAGCAAGGCGACTCGGTGGTGGCCACCGCGCAGGAGTTGCCCGATCGCACCGCGGCCGAGGCGCTGCGCGGCGCCCGTGTGCTGATCTCCCGCGCCAGCTTCCCGACCCCCGGCGAGGGGGAGTTCTACTGGATCGACCTGATCGGCCTGGCGGTCAGCACCCGCGAAAGCGTGGCGCTGGGCACGGTGGCCGGCCTCATCGAGACCGGGCCGCATTGCGTGCTGCGCATCGAAGGCCGGGTCGACGGGGCCGTGCGCGAGACGCTGGTGCCCTTCGTCGAGGCCTATGTCGACCGCGTGGACCTTCCTGGGCGCACCATCCACGTCGACTGGGATCCGCAGGACTGACCCGGCGCCCACGGAAGGCCCGCCCAAGCCGCGCTGCATGCGATTCGACATCCTGACGCTGTTCCCCGAGTTGTTCGCGGCGCACCTCGCGCTGGGCATCACGCGGCGCGCTTTTTCCGGCGGCGCCATCGACGTTCGGTTGTGGCCGCTGCGTGATTTCGCCACCGATGCCTATCGCCGCGTCGACGACCGCCCGTACGGCGGCGGCCCGGGGATGGTGTTGCTGGCCGCGCCGCTGCTGGCAGGGCTGGCCGCGGTGCGGGCGGACCGCGGCGCGGCCTTCGTCGAGACCGCCAGCGCCCCGCTGCCGGTGGTGCACTTCACGCCCTCCGGGCGCCGGCTCGACCAGGCGCTGGTGCAGCAGTTCGCCGCCGGTCCGGGTGCGGTGCTGATCTGCGGGCGCTATGAAGGGGTCGACCAGCGGGTCATCGAACTCGAGGTCACGCACGAGATCAGCCTGGGCGACTTCGTACTGTCCGGCGGCGAGTTGCCCGCGCTGGCGCTGCTGGACTCAGTGGCCCGCTTGCAGGAGGGCGTGCTCGCCGCGCCCTCGCACGAGCAGGACAGTTTTTCCGACGGCCTGCTCGAAGGCCCGCACTACAGCCGCCCCGAGCAGCTGCATCACGCCGACAGCCGACTGGACGTGCCGCCCGTGCTGCTGTCGGGCCACCACGCCGACGTGGCGCGCTGGCGACGCGAACGCTCCCTGGAGATCACGGCGCGCCGACGCCCCGATCTGATCGTCGGTGCACGCGCGGCAGACCGCCTAAGCGCTGCTGACGAACGGTTCATTGCCGGCCTCAAGCTATAATCTAGGGTTTTTCCGATCCTCTGCAAGGCCATGGGCAGCGCGACCTGATTCGCGCCGCCCGGCAGAGCCCCCGCGGGCCTGTCCATCCATCCGAAATGCCGGCACGATCGTCCTGGAGAACCCTTTGGACCTCATCGCTACCCTAGAGCAGGAAGAGATCACTCGCCTGAACAAGACGATCCCGCCTTTCGCCCCCGGCGACACCGTGATCGTCAGCGTCAACGTGGTCGAAGGCACACGCAAGCGCGTGCAGGCCTACGAAGGCGTCGTCATCGCCAAGCGCAACCGCAGCCTGAACAGCAGCTTCATCGTGCGCAAGATCTCCAGCGGCGAAGGCGTCGAGCGCACCTTCCAGCTGTACAGCCCGCTGATCGCCGGCATCGAGGTCAAGCGCCGCGGTGATGTGCGCCGCGCCAAGCTGTACTACCTGCGCCAGCGCAGCGGCAAGTCGGCGCGCATCAAGGAAAAGCTGGCCTGAGTGCCGGGCGGGGTGCGATGAAGACGCTGCCCCGCATCCTCGACCCGCACGCGGTGCCCGTCGAGGGCACCGACGCGCATCTCGAACCCATCTCCAGTGCCCGGCTTACGCCGGCCGCGCTTCGCGCACGCTTTGCGCAGGCAGGATCGTGGCAGCCCGACCTGATTGGCGACGGCAGCCGCTTCGGCGCGCGCGAGCCTTCTCGTGCGGCCGTGCTGGTGGCGCTGGTCGAGCGCGAAGAGGGCCTCGGCGTACTGCTGACGCGGCGCACCGATCATCTGCGTGATCACGCCGGGCAGGTCAGCTTTCCCGGCGGGCGCAGCGAGCCGTACGACGCCGATGCTGCCGCCACCGCGCTGCGCGAAGCCGAGGAAGAAGTGGGCCTGCCCCGCGCGCAAGTCGAGGTCATCGGCCTGCTGCCCGACTACACCACCGTTACCTCGTTCATCGTCACGCCGGTGGTGGCCCTGGTGCGCCCGCCTCTCACGCTGGCGCTGGATGCCTTCGAAGTGGCCGAAGCCTTCGAGGTGCCGCTGGGCTGGCTGATGACGCCGGCCCACCATCGGCATCATGTGTTCGAACACGAAGGCGTGCGCCGCCGCTTTCTGTCCATGCCCTGGCGCGCGAGCGGCGCTGACGGCGCCTTGCGCGAGCACTTCATCTGGGGCGCCACCGCGGCGATGCTGCGCAACCTTTACGGCTTTCTGCGCGCTGCCTGAGCCAGGGCCTGCGAGGGCTCGCTGGCAATCTCGCTGGCTATCATCGCGCCAATGAGCTTCTTCGCTGTCCTGCTGGCCTTGCTGCTCGAGCAGCTCAAGCCGCTGCCGCGCGACGGTGCGCCACAGCGCGCGCTGACGGCCTGGGTGCGCTGGACCGGGCGCAACCTGGACGCCGGCCGTGCGCACCATGCGTGGATCGTCTGGACCGTGTCGGTGGCGGTGCCGGCGCTGCTGGTCTGCGTGGTCTGGCTGCTGGTGCATGAGTTCAGCCTGCTGCTGGCGCTGGTGCTGGATGTGCTGCTGCTCTATCTGACCCTGGGCTTTCGCCAGTTCAGCCACTTCTTCACCGACCTGCGCGATGCGCTGGAGCGCGGCGATGAACTGACGGCGCGCCGGCTGCTGGCCGAGTGGCGCCGTGTCGACGCCAGTGAACTGCCGCGGCCTGAACTGCTACGCCAGGTGATCGAGCATGCGCTGCTGGCCGCGCATCGCCATGTGTTCGGCGTGTTCTTCTGGTTCGTCGTCTTCTCGGCCCTGGGCCTGGGGCCGCTGGGTGCCGTGTTCTACCGGCTGGCCGAATTTGTCGCCCGCGACGGCGCGGCGGCACTGCAGCAGCCCGACGCGCCGGTCAACGAAACGCTGCGCGAGCTGGCGGGCCGCATGTTCAGCCTGGTCGACCATGTGCCGGCGCGGCTGACGGCTTTCGGCTTCGCGGTGGTCGGCAATTTCGAGGAGGCGGTGGCCGGATGGCGGCGCGACGCCGCCCTGTGGCCGCAGCCCAACGAGGGCATCATCCTGGCCGCCGCCGCGGGCGCGGTGGGCGTGCAACTCGGCGGCCAGGCGGCGCCGGGTTCAGCCGGCGCGACGGGCGGGCTGCCGCCGCAGCTGGGCCATCTGCAGAGCGTGGTCGGCCTGGTCTGGCGCTCGGTGGTGCTGTGGATGCTGCTGGTGGCGTTGCTGTCGCTGGCCAATATCGTCGGCTGATCGCCGCGCTGATCGCCGCGCTGACCGCTGCGCTCACCAGCGCGTGCGCGAGAGTTCCTCGTGGATCTCGCCGTACAGCCGCCAGCGGCTGGCAGCGATCTCGCCGCGCTCAAGCGCCGCACGCAGCGAACAGCCCGGCTCCTGCCGGTGTGTGCAGTTGCTGAAGCGGCAGCCGCCCAGGTGCACCCGCAGATCCGGCATCAGCGAGGCCAGCGCGGTGGCTTCGATCTGCCGCAGGCCGAACTCCTGGAAACCCGGCGAGTCGATCAGCGCCGCGCTGCGCGTGTCGTCCAGCCAGTACAGCCGTGTCGCCGTGGTGGTATGGCGGCCGGCCTGCAGCGCCTGCGAGATTTCGCCCACCAGCGCCGCGGCCTCGGGCACCAGCAGATTGATCAGCGTGCTCTTGCCGCTGCCGCTGGGCCCGAGCACCAGCGTCCTGCGCCCCGCCAGCGTGGCCGCCAACCGCTGCGTGGCGGCAGCAGTCTCGGTCTTCAGCGCCAGTTCGATCACCGGCACGCCCATCGCAGCGTAGGGCGCCAGTCGCGCACGCGCCGCCGCGGCCGCAGACAGGTCGGTCTTGTTCAGCCCGATCAGTGCAGGGATTCCTGCCGATTCGGAGGCCACCAGGGCGCGCGCCAGTTGCGACTCGCCGAACATCGGCTCGCCGGCCACCAGCACCAGCAACTGGTCGAGGTTGGCGGCGAAGGACTTGGTGCGCCACTCGTCCTGGCGAAACAGCAGGTTGCGCCGGGGCTCGATCCGCTCGACCACACCCTCGTCGCCGCTGGGCTGCCAGCTGACCTGATCGCCGACGACCATGTCGCTTTTCTTGCCGCGGGCGTGGCAACGCAGGCGCTGCCCGTCAGGCGACTCGACCATCGCATGGCGCCCGTGGGCCGCCACCACCAGGCCGCTGCGCAGCGCGGGCTCAGCGGAGGCCGGCAGCGCCGGGCGGGTACTCAAGACTTCTCAGGCCAGCAGCGCATCGGCGCGCGCGGCGCAGATGAAGTCATTGAGCGAGATACCGCCCACCGAATGGGTGTTCCAACGCACGGTGCAACGGTTGTAGCCCAGCAGCAGGTCGGGGTGGTGGTCTTCGCGGTGGGCAATCCAGGCCAGTGCGTTGACGAAGGCCATCGTCTGGTGGAAGTCGGCAAAGTCGAAGCGCTTCTGGATTGCGCCGTCTACCAGCGTCCAGCCTTGCACCATTTCCATGCGCGCGCTGATGGCCGCGCCGTCCATCGCCGCGTGCCCTTGGAGCGGTTGGCAATGCTGGTCCTTCAAGGCGGAGGTGGCGTTCATCGGGGATCTTTGGGTGGCTGGGCTGATGGGTGGGCGGTAGCGATGGTCATGTCATTGCGCGGGCTGGGGCAGCGCCGCCAGCCGCTCAGCCGCCGGCGGGTGCGAGTAATAGAAGCGTGCATACAGCGGATCCGGCGTCAGCGTGCTGGCATTGTCTTCGTGCAGCTTGATCAGCGCGCTGGCCAGTGCGCCACCGTCGGCCTGCGCGGTGGCGTAGGCATCGGCCTCGAACTCATGGCGGCGCGACAGCATCGCCATCAGCGGCGACACGAACACGGCAAAAGGCGGCAGCGCGAGCGAGAACAGCAGCAGCGCCAGCGCGTTGTTGGGCGCCGCCAGGTTGAGGGCCACGCCGAGGCCGGCATAGAAGCCGCTTTGACCGGCCAGCCAGCCCAGCAGTGCCAGCGCGCCCAGGCTGACGGCAAAGATCATCACCATGCGCTTTTGCACGTGGCGGCGGCTGAAGTGGCCGAGTTCATGCGCCAGCACGGCCTCTACCTCGGGCGGCGTCAGGCGCTGCAGCAGCGTATCGAAGAAGACGACGCGCTTGGAGGCGCCCAGGCCGGTGAAGTAGGCGTTGCCGTGCGCCGAGCGGCGGCTTCCGTCCATCACGAACAGGCCCTTGGCGGCGAAGCCACAGCGCTGCATCAGCGCCTGCACGCGCTGGCGCAGCGCGTCGTCGGCCAGCGGCGTGAACTTGTTGAACAACGGCGCGATCAGCGTCGGGTACAGCACCAGCACCACCAGATTGAAGCCGACCCAGGCGCCCCAGGCCCACAGCCACCACAGACCGCTAGACGCGCCCATGATCCACAGCACCAGCGCGGCCAGCGGGCCGCCCACCAGGACGGTCAGCGCGGCGCCTTTGGCCAGGTCGGCGAAGAACAGCCCCGGCGTCATCCGGTTGAAGCCGAAGCGCTGCTCGATGCGAAAGGTGGATACCCATTCGAAGGGCAGGTCGAGCAGCGCGCTGATCAGGGCGAAGGCGCCGAGCAGCGCCAGCTGGTAGCCCAGCAGTCCCCACTGCGGCAGCAGCGCGTCGCGCAGTGTGGCGTTGAGCAGGTCCAGCCCGCCCAGCAGCGTCCAGCCCAACAGCACGGCGCTGCCGAAGGCCATCGACAACAGGCCCAGACGGCCGCGGGCCAGCGTGTAGTCGGCGGCGCGGCGGTGGGCCTCCAGGCTGACATGTGCGGCGAAGGCCGCCGGTACGCGGTCGCGGTGGGCCGCCACATGGCGCATCTGCCGCGTCGCCAGCCACAGGCGCAGCGCCAGCGAGGCCAACAGCGCAGCGGCGAAGACAAGCGTGACGGTCCAGGGATGCATCGGGGCCGGAGTGTAGGCTTGGGCCAGAATCCTCGTCCCAGTCCATTGCGGATCGCCCCATGCCCGAACCGACGCCGATCGCCAGCCTGAGCCCGAGTGAGCACAACCTGATCTGGATCGATCTGGAGATGACCGGGCTGGTGCCCGAACGCGACCGCGTGATCGAGATTGCGGTGGTGGTCACCGACCCGCAGGTGACGATCCGCGTCGAGGGCCCAGTGCTTGCGCTGCACCAGAGCAACGCCGTGCTCGATGGCATGGACAACTGGAACAGGGGCACGCACGGCAAGAGCGGGCTGACTGAACGGGTACGCGCCTCGACCATCGACGAAGCCGCCGCTGCCGCGCAGGTGATCGAATTCCTGCAGCGCCATGTGCCGCGCGGCAAGAGCCCGATGTGCGGCAACTCGGTCTGCCAGGACCGGCGCTTCCTGGCCATCCACATGCCGGCGCTGGAAGCCTTTTTTCACTACCGCAACCTGGACGTCAGCACGCTGAAGGAGTTGGCGCGGCGCTGGGCGCCTTCCGTGCTCGACGGATTCAAGAAAGCACAGGCACACACTGCACTGGCCGACATCCACGAGAGCATCGACGAGCTGCTGCACTATCGGCAGCACCTGCTGCGCGTCTGAGCACCGACGCCGCCAACCCGCCTCGCCACATCGCCCCGCCACCGGACCCCGACCGCCGTGAGTTCGCTGCGCCGCCGCTTCGTCTGGTCCTCGGTGACGGTGTTCACGGGGCTGTCCGCGGCGATGCTGCTGGCGGTGAATGCGATGACGGGCCCGGCGCTCGACGATCTCGTCAGTCGCGCAGCGGCCCGCAACGAGGCGCTGCTGAGCGCCGCGCTGGCGCCGCTGGCGGCGTCGCGCAACCTGGCCGAAGGCCAGGATCTGGTAGCGCGGCTGGTGAACGACGGTCACTTCGTCTACGTCCAGGTCGACGATGCGGCGGGGCGCAGCTGGGCGCGTGCCGGGCCCGAGCCGGCCCCCGGCGGCGCCGGGGCGGTCACACCCGACAACGGCCATGTGCGTCGCGCCGACGGCGCCTATCACGGCGGTGGCACGCTGATGCTCGACGGCCGCCGCTTCGGCAGCTTCCGCTTCGGCTTCACCGACGAGCCGGTTCGACGCGCCGAGCGCGGCGTGCTAGCCGGTCTTCTCGCCATCGGTCTGTTCGGTCTGCTGGTCGCGTCGATGGTGCAGGTGTTGCTGGCGCGACGCCTGACGCGCGGCCTGCAGGAGCTGGCGGTGGGCGCAGACCGCGTCGCCGGTGGCGAGCAGGGGGTGCAGATCGCGCCGCTCGGCGACGACGAGATCGGCCGTCTCGCGGGGTCGTTCAACCGCATGTCGGCAGCCTTGGCGCAGCGCGTCTCGGCGCTCGAGCACAGCGAGCTGCGTCAGCGCCAGTTGGTCGAGGCGGTCGCCGTCGGCGTCGTTTTCCAGGATCGCAATGACCGCGTGCTCGAGTGCAACGAGGCGGCCGCGCGCATCCTCGGCTTGACGCGTGAGCAACTGCTCGGCCTGGATTCGTTGGACCCGCGCTGGCGTGCCGTCAAGCCCGATGGCACGTCCTTCGACTTCTCTCAGCATCCGTCGATGGTCGCGCTGCGCAGCGGCGAGCCGGTGTTCGGCGTGCTGTTGGGTGTCGACCGCCCCGATGGCACGCGCGCCTGGCTGTCGATCAATGCGCAGCCGCTGCGCGCCGCCGCGGGCGCCGAGCCGCACGGCGCGGTGACCTCGTTCGCGGACGTCAGCGTGCTGATCGAAGCCGAGCGCACGCTGCTGCAGGCCAACGAAGAGCTGGAGCGCCGCGTGGCCGAGCGCACCGCGCAACTCGCGGCCTCGCGCGACACCGCCGAGAGCGCCAACCGGGCCAAGACCGAATTCCTCTCGCGCATGAGCCACGAGCTGCGCACGCCGCTGAACGCGATCCTCGGCTTCGCGCAGGTGCTGCGCCTGCAGCTGGGACCGGCCGGCACAGTGGATGAGCAGCTGGCGCACATCGAGACCGCCGGCTGGCACCTGCTGGATCTGATCAACGAAGTGCTCGATCTCTCGCGCATCGAGGCGGGCGCGATGTCGGTCTCGGTGGATGCGGTGCCGCTGGCGCCGCTGTTCGAAGAGGCCGTGCGGTTGGTCGACGGAATGGCCCGCAGCGCGCGTGTCCAGATGAAGCTGCAGCCGCTGCCGGCGCAGCTGGTCGTGCAGGCCGACCGCACGCGGCTGCTGCAGGTGCTGGTCAACCTGCTGTCCAACGCCAGCAAGTACAACCGCCCGGGCGGCTTGGTCGGGCTGGCCGCGTTCGTGCAGGATGAGCAGGTGCTGATCGAGGTCAGCGACACCGGTAATGGCCTGGACGGCGCGCAGATCGACGCGCTGTACCAGCCCTTCAACCGCCTGGGGGCCGAGCGTGGCCCGGTCGAGGGCACCGGCATCGGCCTGGTCATCACCAAGCGCCTGGTCGAGCTGATGCAGGGCTCCCTCGAGGTGCGCTCGACACTTGGCGGCGGCACGACCTTCGGTGTGCGGCTTCGGCTGCTTCTGCCGCTTCTGCCGCTTCCCCGGCCGGCGGCCCCGGCGATCTAGCCCGACATCGGCATCGAACAGGTCTGCACCAGGCCGCTGGAAGTGGCACATTTCCTGACATGGATCGATACCGCGCCGTTGCGGCTGAACCCCTGAGCCTCGGGGCTGCGCGCCGCGAGCTTGTGGCGGCCGGCCTGTTCGCGCTGCTGTGGCCTGCGCTCGGTACCGCGCAACCGTCCCCGGCCCCGGCACCGACGACCAGCAGCGGCGCCCGGCCCGTGTTGCGCGTCGGGCTGGTGCCTTACTTGTCGGCGCGTGCGCTGCTCAACGTCTACGAGCCGATTCGCCGCCACCTCGAGACCGCGCTGGGCCGCCCGGTCGAGTTCTACACCGCCGCCAGTTTCGCGGCCCTGATGACCAATGCACGTGACCCCGAGCAGCCGTTCACGCTGATGCCGGCGCATCTGGTGAGGCTGGCCCTGGAGGATTGGGGCCACAACCTGGTCGTTCGTCCGATCCGGGAATCGGGGGTCTCGATCTGGGGCCCGCCCGCGCTGGCTGCAGCGGGCCCTGCGGCCTTGCGCGGCCGCCGTATCGCGACCATCGACCCGCTGTCGCTGACCTCGATGATGTTCCAGCGCTGGCGCCCTGCCGAGCAGCTCGACACGGTGGTGGCCGCGCTGAGCTACCCCACCACCAACGCCGGCTTGATGGCCCTGACCCGAGGCGACGCCGATGCGATCGTCGCCGCCGAAGGTCAGCTGCGCGACGCGCCGGGCGCCGAAGCGCTCGATCTGCAATCGGTGGTGCGGCTGGGCGCCGTGATCACGCCGAGTTTCGTGGCCCATCCCGATGTGCCGGCCGCGCAGTTGCAAGCCTTTCGACAGGCGATGCTGAGCTATCGCGGCGGCACTGCGGCCGGATCGTCGGGCGCACAGTTCGTGATCGGCAGCCCACGGGACTTTCAGCCCTATGAGTCGCTGGCGCAGGAGTCGCGGCGGCAACTCGGGCTGCCGCCGCGGCGCTGAGCGCCCCGGGCCGGCCCGACCGGCAACAGCGGCGCTGCGTGCTCAGCACTCGACGATGTTCACCGCCAGCCCGCCGCGGGCGGTTTCCTTGTACTTGGTCATCATGTCGGCGCCGGTCTCGCGCATCGTCTTGATCACCTGGTCCAGGCTGACGAAGTGTGTGCCGTCACCGCGCAGCGCCATGCGCGCGGCGTTGATCGCCTTCACCGAAGCAATCGCGTTGCGCTCGATGCAGGGAATCTGCACCAGCCCGCCCACCGGATCGCAGGTCAACCCGAGGTGGTGCTCCATGCCGATCTCGGCCGCGTTCTCCACCTGCGCCGGGCTGCCGCCCATCACCTCGCACAGGGCGCCTGCGGCCATGCTGCAGGCCACGCCCACCTCGCCCTGGCAGCCGACCTCGGCGCCACTGATGCTGGCGTTCTCCTTGTAGAGGATGCCGATGGCGGCCGCCGTGAGCAGGAAGTCGACCACGCCGCGGTCGCTGGCACCGTGCACGAAGCGCGTGTAGTAGTGCAGCACAGCGGGCACGATGCCGGCCGCGCCGTTGGTCGGCGCGGTGACCACGCGGCCGCCGGCGGCGTTCTCTTCATTGACCGCCAGCGCGTACAGGTTCACCCAGTCGAGCACCTGCAGCGGATCGCTCAGCGCTCGTTCGGACTCGCGCGTCAGCGCATCGTGCAGCGCCTTGGCGCGGCGGCGCACCTTGAAGCCGCCGGGCAGCACGCCGTCGGTGCGGCAGCCGCGCTCGACGCAGTCCTGCATCACGCGCCAGATCCTCAGCAGGCCGGCATCGATCTCGGCATCGTTACGCCAGTGGCGCTCATTGCGGCGCATCACCTCGGCAATGCTGCAGCGCTCGGCCAGCGCCAGCGCCAGCAACTCGTCGCCACTGTGGAAGGGGTACGGCAGCAAGGTGGCGTCAGGCGCGACCTTTTTCTGCCGCGAACCATCGGCGACCACCTCGTCGCTGACCACGAAGCCGCCGCCCACCGAGTAGTAGGTATGCTCGGCCAAGGTGCTGCCATCCCCGGCGAAGGCCCGGAAACGCATGCCGTTGGCATGGAAGGGCAGGCTTTCGCGGCGGTGGAACAGCAGATCGGCGCGTTCGTCGAACGCCACCTCGTGCGTGCCGGCCAGATGCAGCCGGCGCCCATCGCGCGTGGCCAGCACGATGCGGTCGACCGCGTCGACATCCACCGTGTCGGGCTCGTGGCCCTGCAGCCCCAGCAACACCGCCTTGTCGCTGCCATGGCCCTTGCCGGTGGCGCCCAGCGATCCGTACAGACCCGCCTGCACTCGCGTGCATGCAGGCAGCTTCCCGTCGTTCGCCAACCGGGTG
>JBBQOR010000004.1:0-20917 GCA_038331055.1 Burkholderiales bacterium | reverse complement strand
GACTTCGCCCTGCGGGTCGGCGGCGAAGGCCCCGGCGAAAGCCGAGGTCAGGTCCAGGTGGTCCCAGATGCTGTGGTCGGGCACGCGGGTGTCGGCCGGCAGCAGCGGCCACAGCACGCCCAGCGTGCCGTTGTCCTGTTCTTCGCGCAGCTCGGGGCCGAAGCGCCACATCGCGAACAGGGTGCGGCACCAGTCGATGTCGCCGCTGGCACCGTGCTGCACCAGGGACGCGAACTGCAGGAAGCTGCGGCGCTTGATGTCGCCGAGCTCGGTGTCCTTCAGGCCGCCGAACTTGCCCATGTCCAGCTGCGCGCCGGTCAGCGGATGGATCAGCACGGGCGACCGGGCCCAGCGCACCTGGGCACCGGGGGCCACCTTCAGCACGAGCTCTTCACCCTTTCGGTTGGTGACCGCCAGTTCCTGCATCGGCCACTGCGGCCTGTCGGCAGCGGCGGCCCACCAGTCGGCACGCTTCACGGTCTTGTAGGTCTCGCGCGTCAGGCCGTCCTTGAACACCGTGAGGTGCAGGACCTGCGCGTTGTCTGGGTCGATGCGGGTGCTGGTGCTGCTGGTCTCCCAGCCCATCAGGCGCGCCATCGCACGGCAGGTGCCACCTTCGTGGCCTTCGGGATCGCGCAGCAGCACCAACGCCTTCTCGGCCGGGTCGTGCAGGCGGGCGTGCAGCTTGGTCTGCCAAAGGTTGTCTCGGGTCGTCATGGCGGGCTCAGGCGGCAATGCGCTGCAGGGTGGGGGCGGCATCCAGGTGGTCGTGCACCCGCTGCCAGACGCCCTCAATGGCTTTGCGGTTGGGTCCGAACGCGGGCGGGGGCAGGCAGGGCATGTGGAAGATGACGCCGCGCAGCTTGCCGTCGGGGTCGGGGCGGACCTTGAAGCGAAGCGAGTTGGGCAGGCGCAGACCGGCACGGTCCCAGGCCTGGACCTTGTGCTTGGTGATCGGATAGCTCAACCAGTGGCGGGCGTGTACCTGACCATCAGGCTGTTCATGCGGAAAGCGGAACTGCGTGCGCAAGGCGATCTTGGCCTCAGCCAACCGGCGCATCACTAACTTCCAGTCGGTAAAGGGCTCCGTCTGCCAGATCAGCGGTCGAACCACTCCACTGGCCTCACTGGTGCCGATGGCTTGCGGCCAGTCTTGCTTCAGCGCTTCCTGCCACGCCAGTGTGCAACCTGTGTCGAGCGATCCTTCGAGCGGCGGCGTGCCGGCCAACGGGCTGAGGCTGAGCGAGCCCCAGCCGTTACGGCTCCTGCCGCCTACGGTTCCGTAGTGGTCTATCAACCAAAGTGCACGGTTGATGCGCGCCACCTCATCGCCATCTGGCAAGGCCAGCCGCAGTTCGGCCCATTCAGAGTCCTGGATGGCCGCTCGACCTTTGGTGAGCACGGTGGCCCGTCCTTCCACGGTCAGGGGGCCGAAGCCAAGATAGACGTGGGGGCCGACCTTGCGGCCGGCGCGCTCGACCTCTTGGTGGTCCACGGGACGCTGTTCGAGACCGCCCCAGTTCCTCAAGTTCCCCGGACGCCAGGTACTCAGCCGCAACCGCACCGTGCTGCGGCGGGCGGCCACGCCTTGGCCGTCATCGTCGCGATCGTTCTCCAGCCAGGCATGCCCGAACAGATGGCCTTCCACGTCGCGCATCGCGGACACGGACGCAGTCGGGAACTGCGCCGCGTAGGCCACCCGCCACCACTGCCGCAGCAGCGCCTTGATCGGCGGCGTGCGCCACTGCGCGGCCTGCTCGGCGTTGCCGAGGAAGGCGGGGGTGTGGAAGGTCAGCCGGTAGCTCAGTTGCCGCATGGCGCTTGCGTCCTCGATGCGTTCGATGGTCGGTCGGTCAGGTGGGAGCGGGGCGAGTGTCCTTCGGCCGGGTACGACTCGACGGGTCTGCAAGCTTGCAGCTGTTGCCCGGGCGCACGATCTCGATGGCGTCTGGCTCCAGGGGCACGCTGTAGCGCTTGTTCCGATGCGCACCGCCATCGTCGAAGTACATCGCGACGCGCCCTGGCGCCAGCCGCTCACGCAGCAGCTTGCGCAGCCGTGACAGGTGGGGCGAGACCTTGTTGCCCGAGCAGTCCCGGGTCAAGGACTCGGCGACCGCGCTGTCCACATGAATCACACCGACGGCGCTGCGAAGGTCTGCCAGTAACTCTGTTGCCCAGTCCGGGTCGTGGGCGTCGCGCGGCGGAGCGTGCAAGGCAGGCTTGCCTGCACGAGCCCGTTGCGCCAGCGCCGCCAGCAACGCGAACTGGGTCGGCGTCAGATCGATCTTCTGTCCGTCGACCAATGCCTGACGATGCTGGATGTCCAGTCGCAGCCTCGGGGGATCCGGGGGCATGCGGGCCGAGGCCACCACCGCCACGAAACTGCTCGGAGCGTCCAACATGGCCTGCGGCAGCAGGGCCCTCAGGCGCACGAAAGGGATCTGAGCCAGTTCGACGACGGCATGAGAGGCATCCACCGTCGACCTCCCGTCGCGCGTGGGCAACATGCGCGACTCTGGCGTCGGGTAGTGGAAATCAGGCAAAGCCTCGTACTCTGCGGACACCAGGACGTGCGAAAGACGATCCTGAATCCGGCCGAACAGCGACAGCGCATAGCCCGCGTAGTAGCCCATGGTCTTGCGTCCGCCGGCCAAGCTGACGTGCAAGGCGCAATCGGGGTCGGACGTCAGTACGCGCACCCGCTCCGTGATCGCATCGGCCAGACAGGCATTTTCGGCAGCCGAGCGGATGTCGTGGAGGGGCTCGCCGCCGGCGTTCGCGACAACGAAGACGCCGGCAGAGCCGAAGTTGATCGGGCCGAGCCGGTAATCCTCGAGCAACTGATCCCAGATGGAGTCGGGACCAGCCAGCAGTCGTTCGCGCAGCACTTTGGCCCCTACTTCGGTGGTGACGACCTGCACCTCTGTCGGGACGAACGGAACCTCGTCCTGCACAGTAACCGCCAAGGCGTAAAGGGTCTCGGTCAGGATCTGCGGGCTCTGGCCTACGACGGCGAGCAGGACTCGCCTCGGATAGTCACCCGGCGCCACCGGCTCGTCACCCTTTTCAATCCGTCCATCGGCGACCCTGGTTCGTGTGTTCGCCATTCGGCCCGCCCTAGCAGTCGGCGTTGTTGGCCTGACGAACGGGAATCGGCAAGAGCGTCTGCGCAGCCGCCGCATCGGCGCCGGCGGCCCGGTGCAAGGCTGCTCCGATGCGCGTTGCGCGGGCAAGGGGGCCAGGCTGTGCAGCGGGCCCCCTCGAGGCATCAGCGCTTTCTCGCCGCACCATAGTCCCGGTGAGTTGCCGGCGGTTGGGCGCAGCGCGCGAGGCCAGGGACAAGGCCCTGTGCCCGCTGAATCGCACGCAGCCGCAGCCGCGGACTGGCACGTCTGTGTTATCGACGCCCGCGGTCCTGTTCATGCGCTGGCCTGCCCTTGTGCTGCCGTTCCTGCCTGCGCAGGACGGTCAGTGGTTATCTCAGCAATTCAACAGGTAGGCACCGCGGTTTACGCCAGTTCACTTTGCGCGCGTGTGGTCTTTGGTGCTCAGGGGCGTGGATGGGTTGTGGCCGCCGACCCGAAGGGCCGGCCTCGCCCAGTGGGGCTACTGCAAGCCTGATCAGCAGCGCGGGCTGCGCAGCGCGCAGCCCGCGAAGTGACTCAGTTCGCCGGATCAGTTCGCCGGGCAGGCCTGGCCCAGCTGGCCGATCAGCCCGCGCAGTTGGCGCGTGCTGCCCGTCGCCTCGTCCACCGGGTGGAAGGTGTCCTTGGTGTGCGCGCAGCCGTAGGTCGTCGCGGCCACCGTGGCGGCGGTCAGCACATCGTCGCCGGCCGGGCGCGTGTTCGAGCGCACCCAGGTCACCATGTCGGCGAAGGCGTTCTGCATCTCGGCGTTGGTGAAGTCGCAATGCGTCGCGCCGCGGATGGCCCGCTGCACCACGCGGTTGGCCCGCTCGGTGCCGGCGGCGACGACGCGGGTGCGATACACCTGCTGCATGCTGAAAGGCACAAACAGGTCGCCCAGCGTGTGGATGCTGACGATCGGCGCGTAAGGCCGGCCGGGGGTCAGCGGCAGCCAGCGCATGCCGTCGCGACGCAGCGGGTTCCAGTTGGCGTCGGGGCTGACACGCGGCGCGTTGGCGTTGAGTGCCGCGCTGGCCGCCGCATCACCGTCGATGACGTAGTTGATGCGGCTGGTGTCCAGGCTGTACCTGGTCAGCAGGCCGGTCAGGCTGCCGTCGACGCCGAAGTTGGCGTAGGCGCCGCCGACGTAGCTGCCGCCGAAGGACAGGCCGATGTCGAAGATCGGCCGCGTGCCGCCGGTGGTGTTCTTGATCACCGCCGCGTACTGCGCGCCCGCTGCGCCGCGGGGCGTGAAGCCGGCCGTGGGGAAGTTGTTGAACAGCGCGTTGTGCACCGGCACCTTCACCGAGTTCGGGTTCTGGGCCGCGTCAAGCAGCATCTGGTAGCGCTGGCGGGCAGTCAGGGCCGCGGGCAACTGGCTGTTGAAGCCCGACAGCGTCAACGCCGCCAGACCCTGCGCGGCCATGCCGTTGAAGAGCTCGACATCACCCATTACCGGGCACATCGGCACCGAGCCGGAATAGCGCACCTTGTTCACCGCGGTGGCGAGCGTCTCTTCCTCGACCGCGGCGGTGGCCACATGCCCGCCCATCGAGTGGCCGATGATGTACGTGCGCGTGGGCGCCGCCTTGCCGGAGATGCTGGCGAATGCCAGCGCCAGCTTGTTCGTGTCCTCGACGCCGGCGACCACGTTGTAGGAGTTCTTGCTGTAGCTCGACGCCGCCCAGGCGAAGCCGTTCTGGATCAGATACCGGCGGATCGCCGATTCACTGACGCTCAGCGCCAGGCCCTCGCCACGGTAGCCGTGGGCGTACATCACCAGCTCGCCGTTCCAGTTGGCCGGCACTTCGACACGGTAGGCCGAGAACGGGCTGCGCGGGTTGTTGTCGTAAGAGGCCAGCTTGCCGGCGAAGCGCTGCGTGGTGCTCATGTCGACCACGTCGCCGGCCGCGGCCCCCAGCGCCGGGAAGGTGGTGGCGGTGTTGTCATCGGCGCTGATCGCGTAGGCGATGGCGGTGTGCGGTCGGGTCTCCTCGGCCGGCAGGGCGGCCAGCAGCGCCGTGCCCGCGGCTGCGGCGGTGTTCAGCGTGGCGAGCGTGGCGCTGGCGTTGCTGAGCGAGGCGGTGAGGTTGTCGAGCGCGCGGTCGGTGTCGTCGCCGATGCTGAAGTCCGCCGTCAACGGGCTGGCGGAGGGCGACCAGCCCATCAGGCGCGAGGCCTCGGTGCCGATCGCCGAGGTGGCGCTCAGCAGGTTGGCGCTGAGGTTGCTGAAGCCGGCGGCATCGATGGTCGTGAACAACGTCGACGGGTTGGCGCGCGCGGCGCGGGCGACGATCAGGCTGGTCAGCGGCGTGATGTTGACGCGCCCGGCGGCAGTGGCCACGCCGTGAAGCTTGCCCATCGTCGCCGATTCGACTTCCAGCATGCACGGCAGGCTCTGGCCGGACAGGTTGGCGGTGAAGCGCCCGCCGGCATCGGTGGTGGCGCTGGCTGCGGCGCCTTCGCGGCACTTGATGCTGACGGTCCTGTTGGCGACTGCCGCACCGGTGGCGGCCAGCCCGCTGAGGGTGAAGGGGGCGCTCTCGCTGCCGTTGCCGCCGCCGCCGCCGCAACTGGCCAGAACGGCGCAAGCGGCCAGCAGGCTCAGGGTGATTCGGGTCCGTTGCATGATGTCTCCTGTCGGGCGTCAGCCCGATTCTCTTTGTGGGTCTCGGATCATCCGCCTATGCCGGTCACGCAAGGACTGGGGCTTGCACCAGTAGCGACCGCGCTTGCGCGCCACCGCTACATCACGCCGAAGGTGCGAAAGGCCTCCACCGTGCCCATGCCGGCGCGGATGGCGTCGCGCACGCGGTTCTCGGTCGAGACTTTCTCCAGCGCGCGCCGGATCGCCTCTTCTTCGGCCTGGCGGGGGATCACGAGCACGCCGTCGAGATCGCCGAAGACGATATCGCCGGGGTTGATGCGCGCGCCGTTGATCTCCACCGCCACGCGGTAGTCCACCACCTTGCCGCGCGGGCCCTGGTCCTGCGCATAGGTGCCGCTGGAAAACACCGGCAGGCCCAGCGCCAGCACCTCGTGCGTGTCGCGCGAGTAGCCGTCGAGCACCGCGCCCGCCGCCTGCAGGTGCAGCGCGCGGGTGGTCATCAGCCCGCCCCAGAGCGCGAACTGGGCCGCGCAGCCGGTGGCCACGTAGACCTCGTTGCGCCGCAGGTCATCCAGTGCCTGGAACAGCAGCCCGAAAGGTTGGCGGCTGAGCGGCAGTTGCCCCTGGGGCTCGTCGGCGGCGAAACACACGGCCTCGAGCACCGGCATCGCACGGCCGGCGACCACCATGCTGCTGTTCAGCGGCTTGATCCCCGGGCTGAGGAACTGCTTGTGCAGGCCCATGGTGTCGAGGATGTCGCCGACCACCGCCGGAAAGAGCCGGCTGCGCATCAGGTCGAAGAGTTCGTCGTCGCTGTTCCACACGGCGTGGCTCCTGCGTTGCGGATCGCCGACATGGCAGTCCGGTGGAGGCATCCTCGCACGCCGTCCGCGGGCTGCCAACCCCGGGCTTCGCCGAGGCATGAGCGACAGCGCGCGACCCCGGGCGAACCCGGCCCGCGGTCGGCCGGCCATGGCCTACATTGGCCGCTGTCGCCTCAACACGGGAGATCCGGCATGCAACTCACCGCCGAGCAGCGCGCGCGCTTCGAGCACGACGGCTACCTCTTCTTCCCCGCGCACTTCAGCGCCGACGAAACGCGTGCGCTCAGCGACGCGGTGCCCGCGCTGTACGCCCGGCGCGAGGCCTTCAACGTTCGCGAGAAGGGCTCGGACGCGGTGCGCACCAACTTCGCTGCACATCTGGTCAGCGCGCCTTTCGCCCGGCTGGCGCGGCATCCGCGCATGGTCGGGCCGGTGCAGGATCTGCTGGGCGAGGCGCTGTACATGCACCAGTTCAAGATCAACGGCAAGATGGCCTTCGAGGGCGATGTCTGGCAATGGCACCAGGACTACGGCACCTGGAAGAACGATGACCTGATGCCCACCGAGCGGGCGATGAACGTCGCCATCTTTCTCGACGAGGTGAACGAATTCAACGGCCCGCTGATGTTCATCCCGGGAAGCCACCGGCGCGGCGTGATCGAGGCCCGGCACGACCTGACCACCACCAGCTACCCGCTGTGGACGGTGGACGACGGGCTGATCCGCCAACTGGTGCAGCGCGCCGGCGGCCGCGACGGCGGCATCGTCTCGCCCAAGGGGCCGGCCGGTTCGATGATCCTGTTCCACTCTTGCCTGGTGCATGCCAGCAGCAGCAACCTGAGCCCGTGGAACCGCGTCAGCGTCTACCTGAGCCTGTGCGCGGTCTCCAACCACATCCGCCGCTTCAAGCGCCCGGAGTACATCGCCCACCGCGACTTCACGCCGATCGACTGCCTGGCTGACGACTGCCTGCTCGCAGATCCGCCGGTCGCGCTGCCGTGGCAGCAGGGCCTGCCGCCGAGCGCGCTGGAGACCTCGCCCGAGGAACTCGACTTCACCAGAGGCAACTGAGATGAGCCTGCACCAGCAATTGATGGCGCGTGCCGCCGCGGGCCGGCCGATCCGCGTCGGCCTGATCGGCGCCGGCAAGTTCGGCTCGATGTACCTGGCGCAGGTGCCGCGCACGCCGGGCGTGCAGGTGGTGGGCATCGCCGACCTGTCGCCCGACGCGGCGCGGCGCAATCTCGAGCGTGTCGGCTGGGCACCGCAGCGCGCGCAGGCGGCCAGCCTGGACGCGGCCGTGCGCGACGGCAACACCCATGTCGGCGACGACTGGCTGGCGTTGGTGCGCCACCCGGCGGTGGACATCGTGGTCGAGTGCACCGGCCACCCGATTGCCGCCGTCGACCATTGCCTGGAAGCTTTCGCGCAGGGCAAGCATGTCGTCAATGTCACCGTCGAGGCCGATGCCTTCTGCGGCCCGCTGCTGGCGCTGAAGGCCGCCGAGGCGGGCGTCATCTACTCGCTGGCCTACGGCGACCAGCCGGCGATGATCTGCGAGCTGGTGGACTGGGCGCGTACCTGCGGCTTCCCGGTGGTGGCCGCCGGCCGCGGCCACAAGTGGCTGCCGCACTTCTGCGAATCGACGCCCGAGACCGTCTGGGGCCATTACGGCCTGAGCCCGGCGCAGGCCGAGCGCGGCGGGCTGAATCCGAAGATGTTCAACAGTTTCCTCGACGGCAGCAAGCCGTCGATCGAGAGCACGGCGGTGGCCAACGCCACCGGGCTGGATGTGCCCTCGGGCGGCCTGCTGTACCCGCCGGCGAGTGTGGAGGACATCCCCTTCGTCACGCGACCGAAGGGCGAAGGCGGCGTGCTCGAGAAGAAGGGCATGGTCGAGGTCATCAGCTCGCTCGAGCCCGACGGCCGCAAGATACCCTACGACATCCGGATGGGCGTGTGGGTGACGGTGGAAGGTGAGACCGACTACGTACGCCACTGCTTCGAGGAATACAACGCGCATACCGATCCGAGCGGGCGCTACTTCACCCTCTACAAGCGCTGGCACCTGATCGGGCTGGAGGTCGGGCTGTCGGTCGCCAGCGTGGCGCTGCGCCGCGAGGCCACCGGCGTGGCGGTGGGCTGGGGCGCCGACGTGGTGGCCACGGCCAAGCGCGATCTGGCCGCCGGCGAAGTGCTCGATGGCGAGGGCGGCTACACCGTCTGGGGCCGGCTGCTGCCTGCGCGCACATCGCTGGTACTGGACGGTGGCGTCGGCGGCCTGCCGCTGGGCCTGGCGCATGGCGTGAAACTGCTGCGCCCGGTGAAGAAAGGCCAGAGCCTGAGCTGGGCCGACGCCGCGGTGGACACCACGACACGCGCCTGGCGCCTGCGGCGCGAGATGCAGCAGCACTTCGGCGACAGCGCGCGCTGAGTTCCACACCGGGCCGCGCAAGCCCTTCTGACCGGGGACGCGCGCGAAACCTGTCCTGAACCGCGCTCAGCGCGACGCCGCGGGTGCGGCCGGTGCGACGGGTAGTGCAGGCATCGGCGGCGTCGGCACCACCAAGCCCGGGCCGAGCGGGATCTCGTCGCTCTGCGTCACCTTGGTGATGAAGTAGCGCGTATCGCCGAAGCAGCTGGTCGGCAGGCCGACCTTTTCTTCGTAGTACAGCGCGACGCGCTTGCCGATCAGCCGGTTGACCTGCGTCGCGACGGCTTCGTCGTGGATCGTGAAGAGGAACTTCTCCGGCACCGAACCCGGCAGCGAGGTCAGCACCAGCTCGCCTTCCCAGGTCTTGCAGACCCAGCCCTTCTTGCTGATCTTCTGCACCCAGCCGGCGCGCTCGCCGACCGAGAAACTCCAGTTCCAGGCGGCGGCAAAGTACAGCGCCACCAGCAGCAGCAGCGCGACCAACACGGCAATCAGGCGGGCGATCAAGGCAGCGGGCTCTTGTGGCAGATCGGGACGCCGATTATCGGCGCCCCGGTGATCAGAAGCCGGCCCCGGGCTGCGCGAGGTAGTCTGACTCGGCCGGTGTGTCGGCGCGGCCGAGCGCGCGGTTGCGGTGCGGGAAGCGGCCGAAGCGGCGGATCACTTCGCGGTGGCGGTGGGCGTAGTCCAGTGCGCCGGCCAGTGCGGGCTCGGCGGCAGCCAGAGCCTCGAACAGTTGCACGCAATGGTCCTGCGCGACCAGGTCTTCGGCATGTTCCAAGGGCAGGTAGATGAACCACCGGGCCAGCGGCGGCATCTGGGCGTCTTCGCCCGCAGCCACCATGCCCCTTGCCAGCGCCAGTGCGAGTGCATCGCCGGCAAAGGCGCGCGCGTTGTCGCGAAAGGCGTTGCGCGTGAACTGGTCGAGCACGATCAGCTGTGCCAGCCGGGCTGCGGGGCTGTCGTTCCACTCGGGCGCAAGCGCACCCGCCACAGCCGCTTCGAGCGTGACGCCGAAGCGCGCGCGCACCGTTTCGTCGAAAGCCGGGTCCTTGCGGAACCAGGCCTCACGCTGCGCCCAGGGCGGCGGGCCGAACCAGAAGTCCAGCACCGCCGCCGGCGCAGCCGGGGTCACTTGCCGGCCTTGAAGCTGGTGAAGACGCGTGTCTGCACGCGGCGCACGTCGTTGGCCAGCGTCTTGGGCATGGCCAGCTTGGCCAGCTCTGAGGCCGGCGGGAAGACCACCGGGTTGTTGGCGATCTCGGGCTTGACGAAGGGCTTGGAGGCCGCGTTCGGATTGCCGTAGAAGACCTGGTTGGTCAGCGCCGCATGCACCTGCGGGCGCAGGATGTAGTTGATGAACAGGTGCGCGTTCTGCACGTTCCTGGCGTCCTTGGGGATCGCCATCGTGTCGAAGAACAGCGTGGCGCCGCGCGGCGGGATGAGCACCTGGATCTTCTGCCCGGTCTTGCCTTCGATGGCGCGCTGGTTGGCGATCAGAAAGTCGCCCGAGTAGCCGATCGAGACGCAGATCTGGCCGGCCGCGAGGTCGTTGATCGGGCCCGGCGAGGCGAATCGCGTGATGTTCGGCCGTGCCTTCATCAGCACATCGCGCGCGGCGTCATAGTCCTTGGCGTTGGCGCTCCAGCCATCCTTGCCGGCGTAGATCATGGCGACAGGCACCAGCTCGGAGGCGCTGTCCAGCACATGCACGCCGCAGCTCTTGAGCTTGCTCGCGTACTCGGGCTTGAAGACCAGGTCCAGCGGGTTCTCGGGCATCGGCATGCTGCCCAGCGCCGCCTTCACCTTGTCGGGGTTGATGCCCACGGTGACAAAGCCCCACAGCCAGTCGACGAGGAACTTGTTGCCCGGGTCGACCTCGCCCAGCTTGTCCAGCAGCGCGGCATCGAGGTTCTTCCAGTTGCTCAGTTGCGCGCGGTCCAGCGGCTGGAACAACCCGCCCTCGATCTGCTTCTTGGCGAAGTGCGCGCCGGGCACCACGATGTCGTAGCCGGTCTTGCCGGCAATCAGCCGCGCATGCAGCGTCTCGTTGCTGTCGAAGTTGTCGTAGCGGACCTTGATGCCGGTTTCTTTCTCGAAGTTGGCAATGGTGTCCGGTGCGATGTAGTCGGCCCAGTTCAGGATGTTGAGCACCTTGGACGAGGCCTGCGCCAGCGCGGCCGGCGCGGTGAGGGCAAGAATCGAGGCGCAACCGGCGGCAAGCAGCGCGTGGGTGAGGCGAAACGTCTTCGTGGGCATCACGGTCCTTCCTAGGCGTGGGACGGTTGAAGGGGCTGGCGGGACTTCCAGCGCGCAGACGAAACAATTGTGGCCGAGCGCTGCGTGCAACCGAAGCCCGCACGAACGAAGGGCCGATGGGCCGTCAGGCTTTGGCGGCGGCAGCCGGCGCCCCGCCTTTGCGGCGGGCGAACATGCCCCAGCCTTCCATCGTCATCACCGTCGTGCCGCCCTGGTTGATCACTTCCGAGCGCGAGTGCACCAGCCCGACGCCCGGGCGGCTGTTCATCGGGCGCGTCTGCAACACCACAGAACGTACGCGCAGGGTATCGCCGGGGAACACCGGGGCCAGCCAGCGCAGGTTCTCGACGCCGGGTGAGCCCAGGCTCGCCGACTGCAGCAGGTAGCCGTCGCAGAGCATGCGCATGCACATCGATGCGGTGTGCCAGCCGCTCGCGCACAGGCCGCCGAAGATCGATGCGCGTGCCGCTTCGTCGTCCAGGTGAAAGGGCTGCGGGTCGAAGCGGCCGGCGAACTCGAGCACCTCTTCGCGGCTGACGGTGAGGTGGCCGAATTCACGCACCGAGCCGACGAAGAAGTCTTCCCAATGAAGGCGTGGGATGGGTTCAGCGCTCATGGGGCAAGCATAGCCGGGGCGCCACAATCGAACCCATTCCCGCCGCCCGTCTGGACCCGACATGAGCTTGCTGATCCTTGGACTTGTGATCTTTCTCGGCGTGCACTCGGTGCGCGTCTTCGCCGAGGACTGGCGCACCCGCACCCGCGCGCGCCTGGGCGAAAACGCTTTCAAGGGCCTGTACTCGCTGCTGTCGGTGGCCGGCTTCGTGCTCATCATCTATGGCTACAGCGCGGCACGGCAGCAGCCGATCGCACTGTGGCCAGCGCCGCCGGTGGCCTTTCGCCATGTCGCGTCCTTGCTGACGCTCTTCGCCTTCGTGCTGCTGGTCGCCACCTACGTGCCGGGCAACAGCATCAAGGCGCGGCTGCACCACCCGATGGTGCTGGCGGTCAAGGTCTGGGCCTTCTCGCACCTGATCGTCAACAACACCCTGGCCGACCTGCTGCTGTTCGGCGGCTTCCTGCTCTGGGCGGTGCTGAACTTCCGCGCCGCACGCGCGCGCGACCGTGCCGCCGGCACCGTCTACGCGCCCGGCCGGATGGCGCCGACGCTGGTCAGCGTGGTGGTCGGCATCGCCGCCTGGGCGGGCTTCGCGTTCTGGGCCCATGGCGCCTGGATCGGCGTCAGGCCGTTCGGCTGATGCACGACTGAAGTCAGCGCCGGCTTACGTTGAAAGGCCCGTCGATTCGATGGGCGCGATCAGCGCCTCGCCGTCTGCGCTGCCGCGGTTGACGGCCCGCGAGACCGGCCAGGCGCGCAGCAGATCGGGGCTGCACGGGCGCAGCAGCGGCAGCACATCGGCGGCGTCCTGCCGATCGCGCGCCAGCCAGGCGCCCCAGTCTTCGGGCGCCAGGAACACCGGCATGCGGTCGTGGATCGGTGCCATCAGCGCGTTGGCTCCGGTGGTGATCACGCAGCAGGTGAGCTGCCAGGGCGTGTCGTCGGCTGCGCCGGGTGGGCGCCAGGCCTCGAACAGCCCGGCCATCGCCAGCAGGCCGCCGCCTGCGGGTGTGATGTACCAGGGCTGCTTGCCCGCGGCGCTGGCCTGCCATTCGTAGAAGCCGCTGGCCGGCAGCAGGCAGCGGCGGCGGCGCAGCGCCTGGCGGAACGAGGGCTTTTCGGCCACGCTCTCGGCGCGCGCGTTGTTGAGCTTGTGGCCCAGCGCCGGGTCCTTCGCCCAGTGCGGCAGCAGGCCCCAGCGCATCGGTTCGGCCACGCGGGAATGCCCTGCGGCAGGGGCAGCCCCACGCTCGGGCAGCAGCTCGTAAACCACCGGCACGGCGGACTGCGGCGTGACGTTCCAGCGCCTGGGGAACGGCACCACGCGCGTCAGGCTGAAGCCGCTGACGAGGGTTTCGGGGTCGTAGGCCACGACATAGCGCCCGCACATCGACGCATCGTGCCACGGCGCGGCCCCGCTCCCCCACATGGGGGCCCCCCATCAACCCGCAGAGCGGGTGATGGCGCCTCCGCCCGCGGCCCACGACCATGGCGGCACCGCCCTGCCACGGAGACCACCATGAATCTGCTGTTCCTGACCGGCCTGATTCGGCGCAGCCCGACACCGACGCCCGCACGCCCGCGGCCCGAGCCAACCGCGCCTGCACCGGGCGAGGAGATCGACGAAGGCCCGCCGCCGTGCGGCTGGTTCGACTCCAGCCATGCGCTGCAGCGGGGCCTCGTCGTGCACGAACTCGAGAGCCCGCAGGCGCTGGCGCGCGCGGTGCCGCTGGACTGGTGGATCGAGTGGGCATGCGCGACGCCGCAAGGCTGACGGCGCTAGCATCCGGCCACGCTGCACACGCGCAGCGCCAGGAGATCTGCGCCATGAAAGCCATCTGGAACGGCGTGACGCTCGCCGAAAGCGACGACACCGTGGTCGTCGAAGGCAACCACTACTTCCCCGAGAGCAGCCTGAAGCGCGAGTACGTCAGCTTCAGCAACCACCGCACCAGCTGCCACTGGAAGGGCCAGGCGCACTACTACAGCCTGTTGGTCAACGGCGAGTCGAACGCGGACGCGGTCTGGTACTACCCCGAGCCCAGCGAGGCCGCGGCGCAGATCAAGGGCCGGGTCGCCTTCTGGAAGGGCGTCAAGGTCGTCGACTAGCGGCCGCGCCCGCGGCCCCGGTCGTCGGAGTCAGGCCAGCCGGCCGGCGCGGAAGTCTTCCACTGCGGCATGGATCTGCTCGTGGGTATTCATCACGAATGGCCCGTGCTGGGCGATCGGCTCGTTCAGCGGCCGCCCGGCAATCAGCAGTGCCCGCGCGCCCTGCGGCCCGGCCACAAGCGCCGCGCCGTCACCGCGGTTGGCCAGGATCGCCATGCGCTGCACGGGCACCGCGGTGCCGGCAACGTCCAGCGCGCCTCGATAGACGTAGACGAAGGCGTTATGCCCCGGCGGCAGCGGCTGCTCGAAGCGCGCACCGGGCTGCAGGTGGATGTCGAGGTAGACCGGCTCGGTGTTCTCGCGCTGCATCGCGCCGACCACGCCCGGCGCGCCCGGCACCCCCGGCAGTGCGCCGGCAATGACGCGCACGAGCACGCCCTCGGCCTGCACTTCAGGAATCTCGGCCGCACCGATATCGCGGTACCAGGGCGCGCGCATCTTGTCCCGCGCCGACAGGTTCAGCCACAGCTGAAAGCCTTCCATGCGGCCGTCTTGCTGCTCGGGCATCTCGCTGTGGATCACGCCGCGGCCGGCGGTCATCCACTGCACGCTGCCGGGCACGAGAAGGCCTTCGTTGCCGGCGCTGTCGCGGTGGCGCATGCGGCCTTCGAGCATGTAGGTCACGGTCTCGAAGCCGCGGTGCGGGTGGTCGGGAAAGCCGCCGATGTAGTCGCGCGGGTTGTCGGTGCCGAACGCATCGAGCATCAGGAAGGGGTCGAGCCGGCGCTGCAGGTCCTGCGTCAACACGCGCGTGAGCTTGACGCCGGCGCCGTCGCTGGTGGCCTGGCCGATGACGAGGCGCTCGACGCGGCGGGGCTCGGTGAGCGTGAAGGTGGTGGTGGGGGTGGGGGTGGGGGTGGGGGTGGGGGTGGGGGCGTTGGTGCTCATCGGCGCACTGTAGCGACAGGCGGCGCGGCCGCCGTTGCGCACCGCTGCACGCAGCGTTCGGCACCGCCGACAGAGGTCAGGCGATGGACCCGGCGCTGCTGCTGAAGCCGGTGCACCGGCGCCGGCTGCGTGAGGTCTGGCGCTCGGCGGGCTGGCCCTATCAAGATTTGATCGAAGCCGAACTGCTGGCCGCCGGGCTGCTGGCGCGTGAACGCGACGCGGCGGGGCGCGACACCGTCCGCGTCAGCGACACCGGCGTGGCGGCCATTGCGCAGACGCTGCGCGACAACCGCGCGGCACGCTCGGCGCACGAGGCGCTGGTCGAGGCCGTGGCGCGAGAGTTGCAGCGCCACGGGCGGCTGGTCTGGCGTGGGCTCAGCCTGCGCGCACCGTTGGCGAGCGTGTGTGAACAGGAGGGCGAAGAAGCCGGCACACGCTGGGTCATGGCGGTGCCCGACGTGTTCTCGATCCGCCAGACAACGCGCGAAGATCGGCTCGAGCCATCGGTGCATGAAATCAAGGTACGCCGCGCCGATCTGCTGGCTGACCTCAAGCGCCCGGACAAGCGCGCCGCCTACCTCGCGCTGGCCGGCGAGTGCTGGTACGTGCTCGCGCCAGGCGTGGGCGACGCCGACGACGTGCCGGCGCCGCACGGCGTGCTGCGCGCGGCAGCGGGCGGGCTGGAGCTGCTGCGACCCGCCGAACGGCGCGTTCAGCGCCCGGGGTTCATGCTGTGGATGGCCCTGGCACGCGCCGCGCCCGATCCGGTGCAGGACGACGAGCAGTCCCGCCTGGGCGGGCCGCCCCGGGCTGATGCAGGATCGCCGCATGAGCCTGAACCGTGACGGGCCCGGTCCGGCGCCGGCCGGCGCGGCCGGTGTATCGTGGTTCGATTCGTGCATGGCTCTGTTTGCCGACCACGCAGCCCCGGACCCCGCACCGCGATGACCCGCCGCTCAGCCCCCTCGCCGACCCGCCGTGACACGCTGACGCTGCTCGCCACGCTCGGCGCCTCGCCGGCGTTGCTGGCGGCGACCGTTGACGGCCGCCCGGCCGTACCGGCGGCTGACGGCCCGGGCGCGGTCACCGGTGCCTGGGTGCATGGCTTCGCCGCCTACGGCCCGCCGAAGTACCCGGCGGACTTCACGCACTTCGAGTACGTCGAGCCGCTGGCCCCGCGCGGCGGCGTGCTGCGCCTGCGCAACCCCGATCGCCGCACCAGCTTCGACAAGTTCAACCCCTTCACCACGCGCGGCAACTCGCCGGCCGGGGTACTGATCTGGATGGTCGAGGGCCTGGCGCATCTGTCGCAGGACGAGCCGTCGACGATGTACGCGCTGCTCGCCGAATCGATGTTCATCGCGCCGGACTTCGGCGCCATCAGCTTTCGCATCCGGGCGCAGGCCCGGTTCTCCGACGGCGACCCGGTCACCGCCGCTGACGTGGTGCACAGCTTCCGCACGTTGAGCTCGAAGGACGCCTCGCCGACCTACCAGACCGTGCTGTCGGGCATCGCCGGGGTGGACGCCATCGATGCGCGCACGGTGCGTTTCACGCTGCGCGAGAAGACGCGCGACCAGCTCTTCGTGGCCGGCACGATGCCGGTCTTCAGCCGCAAGTGGGGCGCCGGCAAGAAGTTCAACGAGGTGGTGAGCGAATACCCGGTCACCACCGGCCCCTACGTGATCGGCAAGGTCGACATGCCGCGGCGCATCGAGTTCGTGCGCAACCCCAACTACTGGGTCGACTCGATGCCGGGCCTGGCGGTGCGGCGCGGGCACTTCAACTTCGACCGCATCGTCTACCGCAACTACGCCGACAACGCCGTCTCACGCGAGGCCTTCAAGGCCGGCGAGTATGACCTGATGAAGGAGTACAGCGGCCGCTCGTGGATGCGCCAGCACATGGGCGTGAAGTGGGACGACGGCCGCATCGTCAAGAAGAGCTTCACCACCAGCTACGGCCAGCTGATGCAGATGTATTGCCTGAACATGCGCCGCCCGCTCTTCGAGGACATGCGCGTGCGCGAGGCGCTGGTCCACACCTACGACTTCGAGACCATCAACAAGACGGGCCTGTTCAAGCGCGCCGACAGCCTGTTCAACAACAGCGAGTTCGCCGCCGAGGGCGTGCCCACGCCGGCCGAGCTGAAGCTGCTCGAGCCCTTCCGCGGCGAACTGCCGCCGCGTGTCTTCGGCCCGGCTTACACCAACCCGCGGACCAACGACGCCCCGGGCGCCCTGCGGCGCAACCTTCTGAAGGCGCGCGAACTGCTGCAGCAGGCCGGCTGGACGCTGGACGACAAGGGCGTGCTGCGCAACGCCAAGGGCGAGGCCTTCGAGTTCGAGTACCTGTCGCCGCGCGAGGGCGGGCTGCTCGACTGGCAGGCGCTGCTGAAGAAGCTCGGCATCACGATGAAGGAGCGGGTGGTCGACTTCGCGCTCTACCGATCGCGACTGCAGAAGTACGACTACGACATGGTCGCGCTGGCCGGCGGCGACTTCACGCTGCCCGACTCGGGTTCGCTGCTCGCCATCCTGGGCTCGAAGTCGGCCGGCGAGGAAGGCAACAGCAACTTCCGCGGCGTGAAGAGCCGCGCGGTCGATGCGCTGATCGACGCCATCGGCCGCGCCGACACCATGGAGCAGTTGCGCGACGCCGCGCGCGCGCTCGACCGTGTCGTCGCCTGGAGCTTCTTCCAGATCCCCGACCTCTACGCCAACAGCGAGAACGTGTCGTACTGGAACCGCTTCGGCATGCCCAAGGTGCAGGCCCGGTACTTCAACGCCGACACCTACTTCACCGCGGTCACCGAGTTCGGCCCCTGGCCGCTGTGGTGCTGGTGGAGTCTGGACGCGGCGAAGGCGGCCAAATCGGCGCCGCCGCCGCCACCGCCGAAGGCCTGAACGATGCTCTCCTACATCCTCAAGCGCATCGCGCTGATGATCCCCACGCTGCTGGGTGCGCTGACCATCACCTTCATCGTGATGCAGTTCGTGCCCGGCGGGCCGGTCGAGCAGATCATGGCCGAGGCGGCGTCGGGCCCCGGCGAGCAAAGCGCCTACAAGGCCGGGCGCGACCTGGACAAGCAGCGCCTGGAAGAGCTGAAGAAGCTCTACGGCTTCGACAAGCCGGCGCATGTGCGCTATGTCGAGATGCTTTCCAGCTACGCACGATTCGACCTCGGCAAGAGCTTTATGCAGAACAAGGACGTGTGGACGCTGATCAAGGAGAAGCTGCCGGTGTCGATCTCGCTCGGGCTGTGGACCTTTCTCATCAGCTACATGATCAGCATCCCGCTGGGTATCGCCAAGGCGGCACGCGAGGGCACGCGTTTCGATGCCTTCAGCTCGGTGCTGGTGCTGGTAGGCTATGCGGTGCCGGGCTTCGTGCTCGGGATCCTGCTCATCGTGCTGTTTGCCGGCGGCACCTTTCTCGACTGGTTCCCGCTGCGTGGGCTGACCAGCGACAACTGGGAAGAGCTTGCCTGGGGTGCGCGCATCGTCGACTACTTCTGGCACCTGGCGCTGCCGCTGGCCTGCCTGGTCATCGGCAGCTTCGCCGTCACCACGATGCTGACCAAGAACACCTTTGTCGAAGAGATGCGCAAGCAGTACGTGCTGGTGGCGCGGGCGAAGGGGTTGTCCAGCCGCCGGGTGCTCTACAAACACGTGTTTCGCAACGCGCTGATCCCGCTGGTGACGGGCTTTCCGGCGGCCTTCGTCGGCGCTTTCTTCACCGGCTCGGTGCTCATCGAGACGCTGTTCTCGCTCGACGGCCTGGGCCTGCTGGCCTTCGAGAGCGTGGTGCGGCGTGACTACCCGGTGGTACTGGGCTCGCTGTACCTGTTCACACTGATCGCGCTGGTGGTCAAGCTGGTGTCTGACCTGCTGTACGTGTGGGTCGACCCGCGCGTGCAGTTCACGAGCGTGGCCAAGTGAGCGCGGTGCTGGACGGTCGCCCGCTCGCCGAGGCGGCCCCGGCCGCCAAGCCGATGTCGCCCAACGCGCGTGCCTGGGCGCGCTTCAGGCGCAACCGGATCGGCTATGTCTCGCTGTGGGTGTTCGTCGCCATGCTCGCGGTGGCCACCTTGGCCGAACTGTTCAGCAACGACCGGCCGCTTGTCGCGCACATCGGCGGGCAGTGGTACGCGCCGGCGTTCAGCAACCCGCCCGAGACGGCTCTCGGCGGCGACTTCGCCACGCCCACCGACTGGAAGGATCCGCTCATCGAGACCTTGCTCGCGCGCGACGCCGGCAGTTGGATGCTGGGTACGCTCAACCCGCACTCGGCGATATCGACCGACTACTTCAGCCCGTTGCTGCCGCCCTCGCCACCGAGCGCCGACAACTGGCTGGGCACCGACACCTTCGGCCGCGACATGGTGGCACGGCTGCTCTACGGCTTTCGCGTGAGCATCTGGTTCGCCATCGCGCTGACGGTGGCCGGCACCGCCATCGGCATCGCCGCCGGTGCGCTGCAGGGTTACTTCGGCGGCAAGGTCGACCTGTTCGTGCAGCGCGTCGTCGAGATCTGGGGCGCCGTGCCCGAGCTGTACCTGCTGATCATCTTCGCCTCGATCTTCGAGCCCTCGCTGCTGCTGCTGCTGATCCTGCTGTCGCTGTGGGGCTGGCTGGGGCTGTCGGACTATGTGCGCGCCGAGTTCCTGCGCAACCGCTCGCTGGAGTTCGTCAAGGCCGCGCGCGCGCTGGGCCTGTCCAACGCGCAGATCATCTGGCGCCACCTGCTGCCGAATTCGATGACGCCGGTCATCACCTTCCTGCCGTTCCGCATGAGCGGGGCGATCCTGGCGCTGACCTCGCTGGACTTCCTCGGCCTGGGCGTGCCGTCCTCGGTGCCCTCGTTGGGTGAACTGCTCAAGCAGGGCAAGGCGAGCCTGGATGCCTGGTGGATCATCGTGCCGACCTTCGTGCTGCTGTCGCTGACGATGCTGCTGCTGACCTTCATCGGCGACGCACTGCGCGACGCCTTCGACACCCGGAAATCGTGACCGCGCTGCTGGAAATCGAGCACCTGACGGTGCGTTTCGGCGCTTCGACGGTGGTCGACGACGTGTCCTTCGCTATCGCCGCCGGCGGGAAGTTCGCGCTGGTCGGCGAGTCGGGCTCGGGCAAGTCGATCACCGCGCTGTCGGTGCTGCGGCTGGTCGACGCCGCGCAGAGCAGCGGCGTCGTGCGCTTCGCCGGCGAAGATCTGATGCTCAAGACCGAGCCGCAGATGCAGGCCATCCGCGGCGCGCGCATCGGCATGATCTTCCAGGAGCCGATGACCGCGCTGAACCCGCTGTACACGGTGGGCAACCAGATCATCGCGGTGCTGCAGCTGCACGAGGCGCTGCGCCCCAACGCCGCGCGCGCCCGTGCCACCGAACTGCTGGCGCGCACCGGCATCCCCGAGCCCGGGCGGCGGCTCGACGCCTACCCGCACGAGCTGTCGGGCGGCCAGCGCCAGCGCGCGATGATCGCGATGGCGCTGGCCTGCAAGCCGGCGCTGCTGATCTGCGACGAGCCGACGACCGCGCTCGACGTCACCGTGCAGGCGCAGATCCTGGCGCTGCTCGACGAGCTGCAGGCCGAGATGGGCATGGCGCTGCTGTTCATCACGCACGACCTGAATCTGGTGCGCCGCTTCACCCATCGTGTCGGTGTGATGGAGCGCGGGCGGCTGGTCGAGCAGGGCCCGACCACCGAGGTGTTCGCGCAGCCGCAGCACGCCTACACCCGCAAGCTGTTGGCCAGCCGGCCGCAACGCGTGGTGCAGCCGGTACCAGACGACGCGCCCGTGCTGCTGGCGGCGCAGGATCTGGACGTGAACTTCTCCTTGTCGGCCGGGCTGTTCCGACGGCGCAACTTCCAGGCCGTGCAGCAGGCGACGCTGGCGCTGCGGCGCGGCGAGACGCTGGGCATCGTGGGCGAATCCGGCTCGGGCAAGACCACGCTCGGCATGGCGCTGCTGGCGCTGCAGCCAGTG
>JBBQOR010000003.1:0-23182 GCA_038331055.1 Burkholderiales bacterium | reverse complement strand
CGTCTCGCGCATCCTGATCGAGCGCCCGGCCAAGAACGCCCGCATCACGATCTTCTCGGCACGTCCGGGCGTGGTGATCGGCAAGAAGGGCGAGGACATCGAGAACCTGAAGGCAGAACTGGGCCGCCGCCTGGGTGTGCCGGTGGCCGTCAATATCGAAGAGGTGCGAAAGCCCGAGATCGATGCACAACTGGTGGCCGACAGCATCACCCAGCAGCTCGAGAAGCGCATCATGTTCCGCCGCGCCATGAAGCGCGCGATGCAGAACGCGATGCGCCTGGGCGCGCAGGGCATCAAGATCATGTCCTCGGGCCGCCTGAACGGCATCGAGATCGCCCGTTGCGAGTGGTACCGCGAAGGTCGCGTGCCGCTGCATACGCTGAAGGCCGACATCGACTACGGCTTCTCTGAAGCCAAGACCACCTATGGCGTGATCGGCGTGAAGGTCTGGGTCTACCGCGGCGATACGCTGGGCCGCGGCGACGCGCCGGCTGCTGCCAAGACCGAGGCCTCGGAAGACGACCGCCGTTCGCGCCGCCCCGGCCGTCCGGGCGCGCCGCCCGGACGTGGTGGTCCTCGCCCCGGTGAGCGCGGCCCGCGTGTCGACGCCGCCCCCGCGGCGCCAGCCGGCGACCGTCCGGCCACCGGCGATGCGCCGCGGCCCGCCGTCAAGCGCGTGCGCAAGGTCGTCGCGCCGGGCACGGGTGGCACCGAGGCCTAAGGAGAACCCAACATGCTGCAACCCTCACGTCGCAAGTACCGCAAGGAACAGAAGGGCCGCAACACAGGCATCGCCACGCGCGGCGCCAAGGTTTCCTTCGGCGACTTCGGCCTCAAGGCTACCGAGCGCGGCCGCATCACGGCGCGCCAGATCGAGGCGGCGCGTCGTGCGATCAGCCGTCATATCAAGCGCGGTGGCCGCATCTTCATCCGCATCTTCCCCGACAAGCCGATCTCGCAGAAGCCGGCCGAAGTCCGCATGGGCAACGGCAAGGGCAACCCAGAGTACTACGTGGCCGAGATCCAGCCGGGCAAGGTGCTTTACGAAATCAACGGCGTGCCCGAAGCGCTGGCCCGCGAGGCCTTCACGCTGGCCGCCGCCAAGCTGCCGCTGCGCTGCACGTTCGTGGCGCGCCAGGTCGGCGCCTGAGCCAGGGAGACTCGCAATGAAAACCTCTGAACTGCGGAGCAAGGACGTGGCTGCGCTCGAGAAGGAAGTCTCCGAGCTGCTCAAGGCGCACTTCGGTCTGCGCATGCAGAAAGCCACGCAGCAACTGACCAACCACACCACGCTGGGCAAGACGCGGCGCGAGATCGCACGCGTCAGGACGATCCTGGCCGAGAAGAAGAAGGGAGCCGCCCAATGAGCGAAGTCCAGGCCATGCCGGCGGAGGCCACCGCGACGGCGAAGAACACCCGCACGCTGGTTGGGCGCGTCGTCAGCGACAAGCGCGCCAAGACGATTACCGTGCTGGTCGAACGCCGCGCCGCCCATGAGCTGTACGGCAAGATAGTCGCCCGTTCGCGCAAGTACCACGCGCACGACGAGAAGGGCGAGTACAAGATGGGTGACATGGTCGAGATCGCCGAGGGCCGTCCGATCAGCAAGACCAAGTCCTGGGTCGTAACTCGTCTGGTCGAGAAGGCCCGCCTGGTCTGACCCGTTCAATACACACTTCAGGAGCGCAGATGATCAAGATCGGTGACAAGCTGCCCGCGGGCACGCTGCAGGAATTCGTCGAGGTCGAGGGCAATGGCTGCTCGATCGGGCCGAACAGCTTCGATATCGCGCAGGCGTCCTCTGGCAAGAAGATCGCTCTGTTCGCGCTGCCTGGCGCTTTTACGCCCACCTGCTCGGCCAAGCATGTGCCCGGCTTCGTCGAGAAGGCCGACGCGCTGAAGGCGGCGGGTGTCGACGAGATCTGGTGTGTAGCGGTCAACGATGCTTTCGTGATGGGTGCCTGGGGCCGGGACCAGCACACCGCCGGCAAGGTTCGGATGATGGCCGACGGCAGCGCCGCGTTCACCCAGGACGTCGGCCTGCCGCTGGATCTGGTCGCCCGTGGCATGGGGCTGCGTTCGCAGCGCTATTCGATGTTGGTCGTCGACGGCGTGGTTCGGTCGCTTAACGTCGAAGGCCCGGGCAAGTTCGAGGTCAGCGACGCCGACACGATGCTGACCCAGGCTCAAGCGCTTTGACGACTTTCAGGAACTTGAACGCGGGAGGTTGACGCTTCGTCCCGCGCCAGACATAATCGAAGGCTTCGCTGAACTCGCGCTCGGCTTCACAGCCAGATGCGGGGTCAGATCAGGCTCTACTTCCGCCCCTACACGGGCCCAAGACTGACCGCGGCTGCCGCAAGGCAAGCCGGGGGACAAGTTGGGAATACGACAATGATCCAAATGCAAACGCGGCTTGACGTCGCGGACAACACGGGTGCCAAGTCCGTCATGTGTATCAAGGTGCTGGGCGGCTCCAGGAGGCGCTACGCCGGCATCGGTGACGTGATCAAGGTCAGCATCAAGGAAGCCGCGCCGCGTGGCCGAGTCAAGAAGGGTGAGGTCTACAGCGCGGTCGTTGTGCGCACCGCCAAGGGCGTGCGCCGCCAGGACGGCTCACTTGTCAAGTTCGACGGCAACGCCGCCGTACTGCTCAACGCGAAGCTCGAGCCGATCGGAACCCGCATCTTCGGCCCTGTCACGCGCGAACTGCGCACCGAGCGCTTCATGAAGATCGTGTCCCTGGCGCCGGAAGTGCTCTGACGCGCCGTCCCGAGGAACAGCACCATGAAAAAGATCCGCAAGGGCGACCAGGTAGTCGTCATCACCGGCCGGGACAAGGGCAAGCGCGGCACAGTCTCGCAGCGTGTCGACGAGGACCTCATCGTCGTTGACGGTGTCAATGTCGTGAAGAAGCACGTCAAGCCCAATCCGATGAAAGGCACGACCGGCGGTGTCGTCGACAAGACGATGCCGATCCATCAGTCCAACGTGGCCATCTACAACCCGAAGACCGGAAAGGCTGACCGGGTCGGCGTCAAGTTGCTCGATGGCGGCAAGAAAGTGCGCGTCTTCAGGTCCAGCGGCGACGAGATCAAGGCCTAAGGCGAGGCATCCAGACCATGGCTCAACAATTCACGTCCCGACTGCAGGGCTTCTACCGCGAGAAGGTGGTGCCCGACCTGATGGCCAAGTTCGGCTACACGTCCGTCATGCAGGTGCCGCGCCTGGCTAAGATCACCCTGAACATGGGTGTCAGCGAGGCGGTGTCGGACAAGAAGGTCATGGACAACGCCGTCGGCGACCTGACCAAGATCGCGGGCCAGAAGCCGGTGGTCACGAAGTCCAAGAAGGCCATCGCCGGCTTCAAGATCCGCGACGGTGTGCCCATCGGCTGCATGGTCACGTTGCGTGGCGTGCGGATGTACGAGTTCCTCGACCGTTTCGTCACGGTCTCGTTGCCCCGGGTGCGCGATTTCCGCGGCATCTCCGGCCGCAGCTTCGATGGTCGCGGCAACTACAACATCGGTGTCAAGGAACAGATCATCTTCCCCGAGATCGACTACGACAAGATCGACGTGATCCGCGGGCTGAACATCAGCATCACGACCAGCGCCAAGAGCGACGACGAGTGCAGGGCACTGCTCGTGGCCTTCCGCTTCCCGTTCAAGAACTGAGGACCGACGTGGCCAAGAAATCCCTCATAGAGCGCGAAGCCAAGCGCGAGAAGCTGGTCGCCAAATTCGCCAAAAAGTATGCTGAACTGAAGGCTTTGGCGGACGACGCCAAGCGTTCGGACGAAGAGCGCTACGCGGCGCGGCTGGAGTTGCAGCGACTGCCGCGCAACGCCAACCCGACCCGTCTGCGCAACCGCTGCGCAATCACCGGCCGCGCGCGCGGCACCTTCCGCAAGTTCGGACTGGGCCGCAACAAGATCCGCGAACTTGCCTTCAAGGGCGAGATCCCGGGCATGGTCAAGGCGAGCTGGTGAGTTCGGCGACACGATCAGGAGATGACCGATGAGCATGAGTGATCCCATCGCCGACATGCTGACCCGCATCCGCAATGCGCAGGCCGTCGAGAAGGCGACCGTGTCGATGCCGGCTTCGAAGCTGAAGTCCGCTATTGCCCAAGTGCTGAAGGACGAGGGCTACATCGACGGCTTCGCGGTGCGAACCACGGACGGCAAGTCCGTGCTCGAGATCGCGTTGAAGTACTACGCCGGCCGCCCGGTGATCGAGCGCATCGAGCGCGTCAGCCGTCCCGGCCTTCGGGTCTATCGCGGCTATGACGCGATTCCGGTGGTCATGAACGGTCTGGGCGTGGCCATCGTCACCACCCCCAAGGGTGTAATGACCGACCGCAAGGCACGCGCCACCGGCGTCGGCGGCGAAGTGCTGTGCGTCGTCGCCTGAGGCACAAGGGAGAACTCCGATGTCCCGCGTAGGAAAGATGCCGATCGATGTTCCGCCAGGCGTGAACGTATCGATCTCGGCCGAACAGATCACCGTCAAGGGCGCCAACGGCACATTGATGCGTGCGCAGCACGCGCTCGTGAAAGTCGCCCAGGACGGCACCACGCTTCGTTTTGCGCCGGCCAACGACAGCGCCGAGGCCGACGCGATGAGCGGCACGATGCGCGCACTGGTGGCCAACATGGTTGGCGGCGTGACCAAGGGCTTCGAGCGCAAGCTCACCCTGGTGGGCGTGGGCTTCAGGGCGCAGGCGAGCGGCACCAAGCTCAACCTGCAGATCGGCTTCTCGCACCCGGTGGTGTTCGAGATGCCCGAGGGTGTGAAGGTCGAGACGCCCACGCAGACCGAGATCCTGATCAAGGGCGCCGATCTCCAGGCGGTGGGCCAGGTGGCCGCCGAGGTGCGCGCAGTGCGTCCGCCCGAGCCGTACAAGGGCAAGGGCATCCGCTACGCGAACGAGCGCGTGGTGATCAAGGAAACGAAGAAGAAGTAAGGAGCGATGCGATGCTGAACAAGAAAGACCAGCGCTTGCGCCGTGCCCGCCAGACCCGGGTGCGCATCGCGACCCAGGGCACCGCGAGGCTGACGGTGTTCCGCTCCAATTTGCACATCTACGCCAGCGTCATCTCCGGCGACGGCAGCCAAGTGCTGGCCAGCGCATCGACGGCCGAGAAGGACGTTCGGACCGAACTGGGCGCAGAAGGCAAAGGCGGCAATGCAGCGGCGGCCACGCTGATCGGCAAGCGCATCGCCGAGAAGGCCATGGCCGCGGGTGTGGCCAAGGTGGCCTTCGACCGTGCCGGCTACGCTTATCACGGCAGGGTTAAGGCGCTGGCCGAGGCCGCGCGCGAAGCCGGCCTGCAGTTCTGAGCCGGTCCAGGAACGAGCAGAGGAATCACAGGCAATGGCAAAGTTCACTCCCCGCGCGCAGACCGAAGGCAGCGACGACGGTCTGAAGGAAAAGATGATCGCGGTCAACCGCGTTACCAAGGTGGTCAAGGGCGGCCGCACGCTGAGCTTCGCGGCGCTGACCGTGGTCGGCGACGGCGACGGCCGCATCGGCATGGGCAAGGGCAAGGCCAAGGAAGTGCCGGTGGCCGTGCAGAAAGCGATGGACGCCGCGCGCCGCAACATGTTCAAGGTCAGTCTGCGCAACGGCACGATTCACCACAACGTGATCGGCGAGCACGGCGCATCGCACGTGCTTATGGCGCCGGCCCGACCGGGCGACGGCATCATCGCAGGCGGTCCGATGCGCGCGGTGTTCGAGGTAATGGGCGTGACCGACATCGTGGCCAAGAGCCACGGCTCGACCAACCCCTACAACATGGTCCGCGCGACGCTGGACGCGCTCAAGCGCTCCACCACGCCGGCCCAGATCGCAGCCAAGCGCGGCAAGACCGTAGAAGAAGTGCTCGGCTGAGCCGGGCGCGGAGAACCTCATGTCCGATCAAACCCCCGACAAGAAGACGCTGACCGTCAAGCTCGTCAAGAGCGTGGCGGGCACGCGCCATTCGCATCGCGCCACGGTGCGTGGTCTTGGCCTGCGCAAGCTGGGCAGTGAGCGCATGCTGGAGGACACGCCCGCGGTGCGCGGCATGATCTTCAAGGTGGCCTACCTCGTGAAGGTGCTGTGATGCAACTGAACACCATCAAGCCGTCCAGCGGCAGCAAGAAGGCGCGCCGGCGAGTGGGCCGCGGCATCGGCTCGGGCCTGGGCAAGACGGCAGGCCGGGGTCACAAGGGCCAGAAGTCACGTGCCGGCGGCTTCCACAAGGTGGGTTTCGAAGGCGGTCAGATGCCGCTGCAGCGGCGCCTTCCCAAGCGGGGCTTCAAGTCGGCCCAGCTGAAGTACAACGGCGAGATCACGCTGGGCCAACTCGAGTTGTTGGCCGCCGATGAAGTCGACCTGTTGGCGCTGAAGAGCGCCGGCCTTGTGCGCCAGCTGGTGCGCACGGTCAAGGTCATCAATTCCGGCGAGCTGACACGCAAGGTACTGCTCAAGGGCATCGGCGCGACCGCTGGTGCCAAGGCGGCCATCGAGGCCGTCGGCGGCTCGTTGGCCTGATCGAGTAAGCAGGACAGACGCAGCAGTGGCCACTTCAGCGACTCAGCTGGCCAAGAGCGGGAAGTTCGGCGACCTCCGTCGCCGGATCGTCTTCCGGCTGATGGCGCTTGTCGTTTACCGCATCGGCGCGCACATCCCGGTGCCGGGCATCGACCCGCAGCAGCTGCAGCAACTGTTCAACAGCCAGAGTGGCGGCATCCTGAACCTGTTCAACATGTTCAGCGGTGGTGCCTTGTCGCGCTTCACCGTCTTTGCTCTGGGCATCATGCCTTACATCAGCGCGTCGATCATCATGCAGTTGATGACCTACGTGGTGCCTACGCTCGAGGCGCTGAAGAAGGAAGGCGAGGCCGGCCGGCGCAAGATCACTCAGTACACGCGCTACGGCACGCTGGTGCTGGCGCTGTTCCAGTCTCTCGGCATCGCGCTGGCGCTCGAGGGCTCACCCGGGCTGGTGCTGGTGCCCGGCTTCGGATTCCGCATGACGGCGGTGGTCAGCCTGGTGGCCGGCACCATGTTCCTGATGTGGCTGGGCGAGCAGATCACCGAGCGCGGCCTGGGCAACGGCATCTCGATCCTGATCTTCGCCGGCATTGTCGCCGGGCTTCCCTCAGCGATCGGCGGCCTGTTCGAACTGGTGCGCACGGGCTCGATGAGCATCATCGCCAGCCTGTTCATCGTCTCGGTGGTGGTGCTGGTCACCTTCGTCGTGGTCTTCGTCGAGCGAGGCCAGCGAAAAATCCTCGTCAATTATGCCAAGCGGCAAGTGGGCAACAAGGTGTATGGCGGGCAGTCTTCGCACCTGCCGCTGAAGCTGAACATGTCGGGCGTGATCCCGCCGATCTTCGCCAGCTCGATCATCCTGCTGCCGGCCACCATCGTCGGCTGGTTCGCCACCGGCGCCGGCGAGGGCTGGTTCACACGCGCGCTCAAGGACGCCTCGGCGGCGCTGTCGCCCGGCCAGCCGATCTACGTGCTGCTGTACGCGGGCATGATCGTCTTCTTCTGCTTCTTCTACACAGCACTGGTCTTCAACAGCCGCGAGACCGCGGACAACCTGAAGAAGAGTGGCGCCTTCATCCCGGGCATCCGCCCCGGCGAGCAGACCGCCAAGCACATCGACCGAATCCTGGCGCGGCTCACGCTGGCCGGTGCGATCTACATCACCACGGTGTGCCTGCTGCCCGAGTTCCTGGTGCTCAAGTACAACGTGCCTTTCTATTTCGGTGGTACCTCCTTGCTGATCATCGTCGTCGTGACGATGGGCTTCTGGGCTCAGGTACAGAGTTACGTGATGAGCCAGCAGTACGAGTCGCTCCTCAAGAAGGCCAATTTCAAGGCCACCTGAACGAGCACCCGACATGTCCAAAGACGACGTCATCCAGATGCAGGGCGAGATTCTCGAGAATCTGCCCAACGCCACCTTCAGGGTGAAGCTGGAGAACGGCCACGTCGTGCTCGGCCATATCTCGGGCAAGATGCGCATGCACTACATCCGCATCCTGCCCGGTGACAAGGTCACCGTCGAGCTGACGCCCTACGACCTGACCCGTGCCCGCATCACGTTCCGGGCCAAGTGAACAGCGCAAGGAGAACTCCATGAAGGTCGCCGCATCGGTCAAGAAGATGTGCCGAAACTGCAAGATCATCCGCCGCAAGGGCGTGGTGCGGGTGATCTGCACCGATCCGCGCCACAAGCAGCGCCAGGGCTGATTTCGAAGGACTAGAAGACATGGCACGCATCGCCGGCATCAACATTCAGCCGCAAAAGCATACCGAGATCGGCTTGACGTCGATCTACGGGATCGGCCGTCCGACCGCGCAGAAGATCTGCGAGGCCGTGGGCATCCCGTACTCGAAGAAGATCAAGGATCTGACCGACGGGGATCTCGAGCGAATCCGAGAAGAAATCGGGCGCATGACGATCGAGGGCGACCTGCGTCGTGAACTCTCGATCAACATCAAGCGTCTGATGGACCTGGGCTGCTACCGAGGCTTCCGTCACCGGCGTGGCCTGCCGGTTCGCGGTCAACGCACGCGCACCAATGCGCGCACCCGCAAGGGGCCGAAGAAGGGCGCTGCGGCGCTGAAGAAGTAAGCCCGTTCCGAACCAGAGAACCACGACATGGCCAAGCCCCCCGTCAATACCGCCGCGCGCCGCGTCAGCAAGAAGGTCCGCAAGAACGTCGCGGACGGCATTGCGCATGTGCACGCGTCGTTCAACAACACGATCATCACGATCACCGACCGCCAGGGCGGCTCGCTCGCCTGGGCCTCCAGCGGAGGTCAGGGCTTCAAGGGCTCGCGAAAGTCCACGCCCTTCGCGGCGCAGGTGGCTGCCGAAACCGCCGGTCGCGCGGCGCAGGAGCAGGGCATCAAGAATCTGGACGTGCGCATCAAGGGCCCCGGCCCAGGGCGAGAGTCCTCGGTGCGTGCGCTGGCCTCCCTGGGCATTCGCATCAATTCGATCAGCGACGTGACGCCGGTGCCGCACAACGGCTGCCGGCCGCAGAAGCGCCGCCGCATCTGAGGCGCGCGCAAGTCCTTGCGGGCTCAGCGCTCGCAAGGACTGAACCGAAAGCGCGCTACAATTCTCGGTTTCCCCGACCGGCGGGTACACGACAGTCCGCCGGAGCATGACCCCCCGAGCCTGAAAGCTCATGAGTTGAGGCCACGCGGCCTCGCAAGCCCACCGTCTGCGCCGGCTTTCTAGCCAGGCCAGACCTGCACGGGCCCGCTGTCCCCGGAATGTCTCCGATGCAGCGCGCGCCGTGTCAGCGTACGAAGAAGGAAACACCGTGGCACGTTATCTCGGCCCCAAGGCCAAACTTTCCCGCCGTGAAGGCACCGATCTCTTCCTGAAGAGCGCGCGCCGGGCCATCGGCGACAAGTCCAAGTTCGAGAGCAAGCCGGGGCAGCACGGCCGCACCAGCGGCTCGCGCACTTCGGACTACGGCGTACAGCTGCGCGAGAAGCAGAAGGTCAAGCGCATGTACGGCGTACTCGAGCGCCAGTTCCGCCGCTACTTCGCCGAAGCCGAGCGTCGTCGCGGCAACACCGGTGCGAACCTGTTGTCGCTGCTGGAATCGCGGCTGGACAACGTGGTCTACCGCAGGGGCTTCGGCAGCACGCGCGCCGAGGCGCGCCAGTTGGTCTCGCACAAGGCACTGACCGTGAATGGCCAGGTCGTCAACATCCCGTCCTACGGCGTGAAGGTGGGCGACGTGGTGGCGTTGCGCGAGAACGCGGCCAAGCAGCTGCGGGTGGTCGACGCGCTGAAGCTGGCCCAATCCATCGGCATGCCGGCCTGGGTGGAAGTCGATGCCGCCAAGATGACCGGCGTGTTCAAGAAGGTGCCTGATCGCGACGAGTACGGTGCCGAGATCAAGGAAGCGCTGATCGTCGAGTTGTATTCCAGATAACCCGCAGGACGGTCCGCAGCGGTGGCCCAGCGCGGTTCACCGGTTCGGGCCGTTCGACGCTTCGCGTGCCGGGCACGAAGCGACCACATCCCCCCGCCCGGCTTGGTCCATCAGCCTTATCGGTGTGACGAGCCGAGGGTATTGAGAGGAACTGCTACTCCATGCAAACGAATCTTCTGAAGCCGAAGGCCATCCAGGTCGAACCCCTGGGTGGACACCGTGCCAAGGTCACGCTCGAGCCTTTCGAGCGCGGCTACGGTCACACGCTGGGCAATGCGCTGCGACGCGTACTGCTTTCGTCGATGGTCGGCTACGCGCCGACCGAAGTGACGATCGCCGGCGTGCTGCACGAGTACTCGGCGATCGACGGCGTTCAGGAAGACGTGGTCCATATCATGCTCAACCTGAAGGGCGTGGTCTTTCGCCTGCACAACCGCGACGAAGTCACGCTGGTGCTGCGCAAGGAAGGCGAAGGCCCGGTGACGGCAGGTGACATCCAGACGCCGCACGACGTCGAGATCATCAACCCCGAGCACGAAGTGGCGCACCTGGCCAGCGGCGGCAAGCTCGACATGCAGATCAAGGTCGAGAAGGGCCGCGGCTACGTGCCGGGCAACATGCGGCGCTACGGCGACGAGCCGACCAAGAGCATCGGCCGCATCGTGCTCGATGCCTCGTTCTCGCCGGTTCGGCGTGTCAGCTACGCGGTCGAGAACGCGCGCGTCGAGCAGCGCACCGACCTCGACAAGCTGGTGATGGAGATCGAGACCAACGGCGCGATCAGCCCCGAAGAGGCGATCCGTTCGTCGGCCAAGATCCTGGTCGAGCAGCTGGCGGTGTTCGCGCAACTCGAAGGCCAGGTCGGCGACATCCTCTTCCCGCAGGACCGCGGCCGTGCCGAGACCAGTTTCGATCCGATCCTGCTGCGGCCGGTCGACGAGCTCGAGCTCACGGTGCGCTCGGCCAACTGCCTGAAGGCCGAGAACATCTACTACATCGGTGACCTGATCCAGCGCACCGAGACCGAACTGCTGTAGACGCCCAACCTGGGCCGCAAGAGTCTCAACGAGATCAAGGAAGTGCTGGCTTCGCGCGGGCTGACGCTCGGCGCGCGGTTGGAAAACTGGCCCCCGCAGGGCCTGGACAAGCGCTGATCGGGCTTCAAGCCCACAGCGCGTGTGCAACCCCCGGTACCTGACCCGGCCGGGGTTCAATAAAGAGAGCAACGCACCATGCGCCACCGCCACGGACTACGCAAACTCAACCGCACCAGCGAGCATCGCCTGGCGATGCTGCGCAATATGTGCAATTCGCTGCTGCGCCATGAGGCCATCAAAACCACGCTGCCCAAGGCCAAAGAGCTGCGGCGTGTGGTCGAGCCGCTGATCACGCTGGGCAAGCACCCCACGCTGGCCAACCGCCGTCTGGCTTTCGACCGTACGCGTGACCGCGAGATCGTCACCAAGCTCTTCAACGAGCTGGGGCCGCGCTACCAGGCGCGTCCAGGCGGTTACACGCGCATCCTGAAGATGGGCTTTCGCGTCGGCGACAACGCGCCCATGGCGTTCGTCGAGTTGGTCGATCGGCCCGCGCCCGCGGCCGAGGCCGGCACCGACGGCACCGCCGAGTAAGGCCGGGCCATCTGCGGCTCGGCGCCGCGGGAGCGGCGCCTCTTTCATCTTGTTGCAGTTGCCCCCCGCGTTCACGGGGCAGGGTTGACTAGGGACTGACATCTGCGCCTGCGCGCAGGGAGAATGCGCGAGTTCGGGTGGCTCGCCTATGCGCAATGCCGCCCGTCCACCGGCAACGGGCGTGATCGCGTCCGACAAAGGACGATGAGATGACGCAGCGCAGCCGTTTCTTGCAACGCCTCCGGCAAGGCCTGAAGTCGACCCGAGTCCGTCCGGCGCGCGCTTCGCGTGACGGCACAAAAGCCGAGCCGCCGGCGCCGCGCGAGCGCCTGGTCTTCGAGACCCTCGAGCCGCGGCTGCTGCTGTCGGATACGCCCCTGCCCCTGCCGGTCTTCGCGCCCTCGGGCACCTTGTCCGTGGCGCTGCACAGCGGCAACCTGCGCGTCGAGACCGTCTACAGCGGTGGTACGCCGCAGATCCGCGTCTGGGACAACACCGCCGGCCTCTCGCTGGGGCAGGTGGCACTCGACCAGAACGTGCGCGTCAACATCACCGGCCTGCCGCTGATCAGCGACAGCATCACGCTCGACCTCGGCTACAACGACGGCAACGGCGGCGGCACGACTGCCTTCACGCCGTTCACACTGCTGATCGACTTCGACGGCGGGTCAGATGCCCCGCTGCTCAGCGACGACACGCTGTTGATCGCCAGCAGCGGCCCGGACTTCTACACGCCGGCAGCGCTGTTCATTCGCAGCAGCGACGACATCACCATGAACGGCGGCGCGCTGTCGGTGCTGGGCGGCCTGGACCTGCAGTCGCAGGAACTGATCTCGCTCACCGGCGCCAACATCACGGCGGCCGACATGTACCTGGGCGTGACCAAGGCGGTCACCGACGGCATCACGCTGCTCAACGGCTTCAACCTGCTGGGCAACGCCAGCGGCGCCATCGACATCACCGACGGCACGCTGCAGGCCGGCGCTATCGGCCTCATCAGCACCTCCACCGTCAACGTCAACACGCAGAACAGCACGTACCTGAGTGGTGTGCTGCACGTGGCCTTCGTGCAGACCCAGGCCAACGCGGCGATCACGGTCGACGGCAGCTCGCAGCTGACCGCCAACGCCGGCGCGCTGACCCTGCGCTCGACCGCCGGTGTGACGGCCCGTGCCACCACGCAGCCGGCAGCGAACGCCAACCAGGCCGACCGTGACGCCTCGGTGGCCTCGGTCATCAGCAGCAGCAGCGCCAACGTGCTGGTGGCGGGCACGGCACGGCTCAACGCCAGCGGCGCGCTCACGCTGCAGGCGCAGAACACGCAGAACGTGGCGGCAGTGGCCGACGGCACGGCCGGATCGAACGGCGGCGCCGCGCTCGGCGGCACGGTCGCCGTCAGCGAACTCGGTGGCAACACCGGCGTCGAAGTGCGCAACACCGCGGCCCTCTCGGGCAACTCGGTCAGCGCGCTGGCAGGCGCGCAGCGCACCGTCCAGACCCAGGCGCGCTCGACCGTCGGCGGGGCCACCAACCCCGGCGCCAACAACACCGCGGGCCAGCAACAACTCGGCAACAACAACGCCAACACCGGGTCGGGCTCGGTCAGCTTCGCGGCAGCGGTGGCGGTGACGCATGTCGGTGGCGACACCACGGTTCGACTCGCCGGCGGCAGCGTCACCAGCGCGCAGCCCATCGTCGCTTCGGCGCTGGCAAGCACGGTGGTCGGCGGCGGTGCCACCGCGGCCACCATGGCCGACGGCAGCGCGGCCAACGGCAGCCCGGGCGTGGGCGTGGCTGCCGCGCTGAGCTTCCTCGACGGCAGCACGCGGGTCGCGCTCGGCGGCGGGGCCGCGCTCAACGCGCCCTCGGCCAGCCTGAGCGCCAGCACCACCATCGGCGTCGGCTTCGGTGCCCGCGCGACCTCGGGCGCCGGCGCCAGCAGCGGCGTGGGCTTTGCAGGATCACTGGCGATCCATGTGGCCACGCCCGTCACCGAGGCGCTGATCGAAGTCGGCAGCAACGCCAGCGCCAGCGGCAACCTCAGCCTGAGCGCCACCACCAATACCCGGCACCAGGCGCGCGCGCTGCCGCTCACCAACGGCGCCACCGGCGAGAGCCTGGGCATCGGCGCCTCGGTTGCCATCCACGTCGTCGACGAGACCACGCGCGCGCTCGTCAACGGCGGCTTCACCGGCGCCGGACTGACGCTCAGTGCCACCTCGACCACCGACGTCGACACCGAGGCCCAGGGCGGCGCCAGCGGCGGCACGGCGATCACGCCGGTCGTCGCTGTCACCGTCGTCACCGAGAACACCAGCGCGCGCCTGGCCGCGGGCAGCAACACAGTGCTCAGCGGCGGTCTGGTCGCCACCGCCAGCGGCAGCACCGACGTGCTCGGCCGCGCCGAGGGCGATGCCGAGGGCAGGGACAACGCCGCCCTGGGCGCGTCGCTGTCCGTCACGCACCTGGCGCCGACCGTCACCGCGGCGATCGACGGCGCACTCGTCGCCGGGGGCGTGGCCACGCTGACGGCGCGCAACACCGGCAGCGGCCGCGGCGAAGCCAAGGCGGCCGCGCGCGGCGCCACAAACAACGGCAACAACGCCGACCAGCAGGCCGGCACCGCCACCACCGGCGCCAACTCTGCGGCCACCAACAGCGGCGCCACCGGCGCCACCGGCAGCACGCCTTCGGCCAACAGCGGCGAGGGTCCGGTCACCGTGGCCGCAGCAATCGCCATCAACCACCTAGGCGGCGGCACCATCGCGCGCGTCGGTGACGGCGCCAACGTCACCACCGGCGGCCGACTTTCGCTGCTGGGCTTGTCCAACCTCGACGCCGCGGCGCAGGCCGACGGCACCGCCGCCAACGGCAGCACCAACATCGGCGCCGCAGTGGCCATCAACGCGGCCAACCTGAGCGCCAGTTCGCGCGTCGGCGCGGCTACCGTCGACAGCACCGGGCTGACGATGCAGTCGGGCATGGCCGACGTCAGCGGCAACGCGGTGCACGCGGCCAGCGCACAGGCCAAGTCAGGCGCCAGCGGCGGCAACACCGGCGTGGCGGGCTCCCTGGCCATCGGCGTGGGCGTCGGCAAGAGCGAGGCCACGCTGGCGCCTGCGGCCGACGTCGACGCCTCCGGCGGCAGCGTCACGCTCAGCGCCACCACCACCAGCAGCGACACCGTGCGCGCGCTGCCCGAAGGCGGCGGCGCCGTGGCCGAGAACACCGGCGTCGGCGCCTCCGTCGCCATCAACGTCGCCGACCGCACCAGCCGCGCCGAGATCGAGAACGGCGCCGCGCTCACCGGCTCTGGCGCGCTGGCCGTGACGGCCAACACCGGAAGCACCATCGTCACCGAAGCCGAGGGCGGCGCCAAGGGCGGCACGGCGATCGCGCCGGTGGTGGCGGTGACGGTGGCCAACCAGGACAGCCGCGCCCGCATCGGCAGCGGCGGCACGCTCAACGCCGGCGGCAGCATCAGCGTGACCGCCTCGCTGACCAGCAGCAACAGCACCAGCGCCAAGGGCAAGGCCGAGGGCACCGAAAACGCCGCCATCGGCGCCAGCGTCAGCGTCAACGTCGAGGTCGACCGCAGCGAGGCCGAACTCGCGCGCGCCGTCGGCACGCCGGGCGATGTCACGGTGGGCTCGACCAGCCTTGTGAAGACCAGCGCCAAGGCCCAGGCCAGCGCGGTCGGCGGCGAGCAGGACGACGGTGCCAGCGGCACCGCTGACGACGACGGCGTCAACGACCGCACCAACGCCGGCCGCAACGCCGGCAACTCGGCCGCCGGCCAGGGCGGCGCGCGCAACAGTTCGTCGGCCGGCGCCACGCCGTCTGCCGCAGTGGCCAGCACCGACACCTCCGAGTCCGGCGGCTCCGACACCATCAGCGTGGCCGCTGCGGTGGCGGTGAACCTCACCGACGCCACATCGCGCGCGCGCATCGGTGCGGTAGCCGTCAACGCCGGTGACGACGTCAGCGTGCAGGTGGCCAGCCAGACCGATGCCGCGGCCGAGGCCGAAGGCACCGCCACCACCACCGGCGACGCCGGCGTCGGCGCGGCGGTGGCGATCAACGTCGCCAACAGCACCAACGAGGCGCTGGTGCAGGGCACGACGATCACCGCCGACGGCCTGGCCGTGCGCGCCCTCATCAGCGCCGACGGGGCCGACAGCACCCACACCACCGCGGCCAGGGCCACCTCGGGTGCCGGCGGCGGCGATGTCGGCGTGGCCGGCTCGGTCGCCATCAACATCGTCAACGAAGACACCCGCGCCGCCATCACCAGCGGCACGGTCACGCTGGCGGGTGCCGACTCGGCCGGCGACCTGATCGTGCAGGTGTTCTCCACCAGCAGCGACACCGCCAGCGCGAAGCCCGAGGACGAAGGCACCAACGTGGGCGGCAGCGATGTCGGTGTGGGCGCCTCGGTGGCCGTGCACGTGGTCGACCGCAACCTGACGGCCAGCATCGATGACGCCGCCACCATCAACGGCAACGCCGATGACGCCGTCGTCAGCGCGACCGCGCAGCACACCCTGGTCACCGAGGCCGAGAACGGCGCCGCGGGCGATGCGGGCGTCGGTGTCGGCGCGGCCGTCACGGTGGCCACCAACGACACGCGGGCCTATTGGGGCGCCGATGGGGCGGCCGCGTTCAACGTCGCCGACGACGTGCAGGTCTCGGCCTTCCGCCTGGAGCAGGTGACGGCCACCGCCAAGGCCGATGCGGCAGGCAGCGATGTCAGCGTCGGCGCGACAGTGGTGGTGACGGTGGTCGATGGCGACATCGATGCCACCCTCGCGCGCAACCTGCAGGCCGGCGGCGACGTGGTGATCAGTTCATCGGCCACCGCACTGCTCCAGGGCACCGCCACCGCCAGCGCCAAGGGCAACAGCGACGGCGGCCGCGACTCCGACAGCGAAGCCGACAACCAGCTCAACAACAACCCCAACAACGGCGGCGACCGTGCGCTGCCCACCTCGCAATCGCAGATCGACAGCGGCAACAGCCAGGCCAGCAGCGAGAGCGGCGGGCAGCAGTCAGGCGGCACCGGCGTGGCGGCGGCTGTCAGCGTGCAGGCGATGACGCTGGACAACCGCGCCCGAATCGTCGGCGGCACCGTGGTGCAGGCCGGCGGCGCGCTGCAGGTCGACGCGACGGCCGACTTCAACGTGCTCACCGAAGCGCGCGGCGACGCCTTCGACCTGCAGAGCGACACCGGCGTCGGCGCCGCGGTCGGTCTGACGGTGGCGTCGGCGAGCAACCGCGCCGAGGTGGGCAACGGCGTCACGCTGCGCGGCGCCGGCGTGGCCGTGACGGCCGACCGGCCGGGCGACAGCGGCGAGCATGAGTTCCGCACCTGGGGCCTGGCCGCCGGCGGCGGCAAGGACACCGGCTTCGGTGGCTCGATCGCCATCAACGTGGTCACGCTCGACACCGTGGCCAGCATCGGCAGCGGCGCCACCGTCGAGGCCACCGCGGGCAACCTGCGCCTGCTGGCCGAACAAGAGACCGGCGTGCAGGCGGTGGCCGGCGCGGCCGGCGTCAGCAACGGCGGCGCCGGCGTCGGTGTCTCCATCGGCCTGAATATCGTCACCGAGACCACGCGCGCCAGCGTCGGCGCGGGCGGCAAGCTCGATGCCACAGGCAACCTGCTGGTGGCCGCGCACGCCGAGGTCAAGCCGGTGACGGTGGACCTGCCCTCCCCGCTGGGCGAGATTGCCGTCAGCAACCTGGCCATCTCGGGCGGCATCAGCAAGGGCGGCACAGGCGTCGTCGGCTCGGCAGCGATCAACATCTACAGCCTGCAGACGCTGGCGCGCATCGACAACAACGTCGATGCCGATGCCGGCGGCGCGCTCAGCGTCGAAGCCTTGTCGCGCACGCAGATCGAAGGCGGTGCGGGTGCCGGTGGGCTGTCCACCGGCAGCATCGGCATCGGCGTCGGGCTGGACCTCAGCTTGCTCACCGAGACCACGCGAGCGTCATTGGGCACCGGCGTCACGCTCGATGCGGCCGGTGATCTGTCGTTGCGCGCCGAGGGCGAGCACGACATCACTTCGGTTGCGGCAACAGCCGGCGTGGCCACCGACGGCGTGGGCGTGGCCGCCAGCGTCTCGGTCTATGTGGTCACCAACACCGTCGAGGCGCTCAGCGGCGGCGGCGCAGGCTCGGCACTGCGCGCCGGCGGCGCACTGGCCGTCATCGCCGAAGGCGTCTTCAGTGGCGAGCAGATCGCCGGCGCGCTGGCCTACGGCAATTCTGCCGGCGTCGGTGTCTCGAGCACGATGTTCGTGCACAACGACGTGGTGCGCGCCAAGGTCGGGCCGCAGACCATCCTGGCCGCCGGCTCGCCCGGCGGCGCGCGCGTCGAGGCCACCTCGAGCGAGACCCTGATCACCATCGCTGCCGGCGGCGGCGTGTCCTCGGGCTCGGCCGGCATCGCCGGCTCGGTGGTCGTCAACGTGCTCAACGAGACCACCCAGGCCTCGATCGGCGATGCGGTCACCTTCAATGTCGCGACCACCTCCGGCGCCACGCAGGCCGATCTGCGTGTCGATGCCGACGCGCAGACCGACCTCATCTCGGTTGCCGGCTCGGTGGGCGTCTCCAACAGCGTCGGCATCGGCCTGGGCGCCGTCGTCAACACGCTGAACAAGACGACCGAAGCCTCGATGGGCTCGGGCGTCAGCGGCTTGGCCGACGGCAACATCCTCGTCACCGCCAGCCACGACGAGGACGTCAGCTCGGTGGCGGCCGGCGTGGCCGCCAGCGGCAGCGTGGCCGTCACGGCAAATGCCAACGTGCAGGTGCTCGACACCACCACGCGTGCCTTCATCGGCGACGACCCGGCCGACGGCGTGGCCTCGGCCGGCGCCGGCCATGTGCGCGCGCAGGGCAGCGTGGTCGTCGATGCGCAGGGCCGCAGCGAGTTCGACCTCGTCACCGGCTCGGTCTCGGTCTCGGGCAGCGTCGGCATCGGCGCGGCCGCCGGTGTGGTGGTGGCCGACAAGGTCACTGCCGCCTTCATCGGCGACGGCGCGCGTGTCACCGCAGACGGCCAACGCGCCGGCATCGCGGCGCGCACAGGCAGCATCGGCCTGTCCAGCACGCCGGCCTCGAAGATCAACGACGCTGCCTTGCCTGACGCGGCCAAGGGCCAGCGCGGCAGCGCCGCGGCCTACGAAGTGGGCAGGCCCAAGTTTGCGGCGACCAAGGCCGACGGCAGCGGCAGCGACGACGTCGGGCTCAGCGCACAGCGCGTCGCCCAGGCGGCGACCACGCCGCAGTTCCGCGGCCTGTCGGTCACCGCCACCAACCGCGACGACATCGAGAGCTATGCCGTCAGCCTGGGCGCTGCGACGGTGGGCATCGGCATCGGCTCGGCCACCAACGTGGTCAACACCGACACGCGCGCCCGCATCGGCGCCGGGGCGCAGATCAACCTCGACACCGCTGCCGCGGCCGCCGCGCAGCAGGTGCAGGTGGGTGCCGGCAACGACTTCTCGCATGTCGCCTTCGCCGGCGGGCTGGGTTTCGGCACCGTCGGCATCGCCCCGGGGGTCGACGTCAGCGTGCTCGGCCACCAGACCCATGCCAGCATCGGCAACGGCGCGGTGGTCAACGCGCGCGACGACGTGAGCGTGCAGGCCAGCAACCGCGACCACCTGCTGCTGATCTCCGCCGGCATCGCTGCCGGCGCGGTGGGCATCGGCGGCGCAGTCAACGTGCTGGTGCTCGACAACGACACCAGCGCCACCCTCGGCGCGCTCGCCGAGGTCGGCGCCGGTGGCGACGTGATCGTGCAGGCGGCCGACGACAGCGACGTGACGATGATCGCCGGCGCCTTCGGCGGCGGCACCGTCGGCATCGGCGCCTCGGTCGGCGTGATGAGCATCACCAAGAACACCGACGCCGCCATCGGCACCGGCGCCATCGTCGATGCCAAGGGCCAGGGTGTCGGCCGCACGGGCCTGCTCGACGGCAGTGTGGACGCCGCGGGCTTCGGCCTCGCGCCCGAGCGCCACGGCGTGGTCGTGCAGGCCTCGTCGTCGGAAGACATCTTCCAGCTCGACGTGGCGGCGGGGGCCGGCTTCGTGGGCGTGGGCGGTGGCGTCGGCGTGACGCTGATCGACTCCGACACCAACGCGGTCATCGGCGCCAACGCGCGGGTCAACACCAGTGACGCCAATGCCGGCGCCGCCGCCAACCAGGGCGTGGCGGTGATCGCCGCCAACCGCGCCGACGTGGTGCACTTCGCCGGGGCAGCCGCCGGGGGCTTTGTCGGCGTGGCCGGCGCGGTGCAGGTGGGCAGCCTGAAGAACGACACCGCCGCACGGGTGCTCGTCGGGGCGCAGTTGCGCGCGGCCGGCGACATCGACGTGCAGGGCATGGCCTGGACCGGCGTCGACGCCTGGACGCTGTCGGGCGCTGGCGGCGTGGTCGGCGTCGCCGGCTCGGTCTCGGTATGGTCGATCGGCACCACGCTCGAACGCGGCTACCAGAACGAGAAGGGCGACTCGGCCGACGGCCTGACCAAGAGCAACGGATCAGGCGGCCAGAGCGCTGGCGACTCCGACGCCACCAGCCAGGCCAGCAAGGCCAAGGGCCAGGTCGGCAGCAGCCTGGGCGGCTTCTCGCCCGGCACGGCCGGCAGCGGCCAGGAGCGCATGCGCTCCGCCGCTGGCGGGGCGGGTGGCAGCGTCAACGCGGCTGGCCCGACCCAGGCGCAGTGGCTCACGCTCATCAACGCCGCCACGCCGGCCCAGGGCACCGAGGCCACCGTCGCCGACGGCAGCACGCTCAACGCCGGCGGCGGCATCGGCGTCAAGGCGCAACAGTTCGCCGACCTCAACTTCCGCACCGGCGGCATCGGCATCGGCCTGGTCGGCGTCGGGGCTTCGATCAGCGTCAGTTCGACCGCGTTGAACACCAACGCCTATGCCGGCGGCAGTCTGACCGCGGGCGGCGTGCTGAGCGTGCGCTCACGACTCGACGCCGACGTCAGCACCGTCTCGCTGGCCGGTGGCGCTGGCTTCGTCGGCCTGGGCGCTGCGGTGGCGGTGCATAACGACCTGAGCTTCCAGCAGTCCGCGCTGGGCCACGGTGTGCAGGTGCGTGCCGCCTCGGCGCTGCAGGTGACGGCGCAGTCCAACCGCACCTTCAACATGAGCACCGGGCAGGTCAACGCCGGCGTCGTCGGCGCTGGCGCGTCGTTCACCCGGCTCGACAGCGCAGGAACGGTCAGCGCCACGGTCGGCAACAACGCGCAGATCGGCCAGGCGCCGGGCCTGAGTGTCGGCAGCCTGGCGGTGCAGGCGCAGGCCGACTTCGACGCCGAAGTCGACACCATCGCCGTGGCCGCCGGCGGCGTGGCGATCAGCGCCAACTTCGCTTTCGTCAACGTGACGCCGACGCTGCGTGCGGGCATCGGCAGCAATGGGCAGGTCAGCGTCACCGGCGCGCTCAGCGTCGACGCGCTGTCCACCGGCCTGGCCGACGCCACGGTCAATACCATCACTGCAGGCGTCGCATCGATCGGCGTCAGCTGGAGTGAAGCCACGCTCTCGCCCACCATCGAGGCGCTGGTTGGCGCGGCCACGGCCCTGAACGCCGGCGGGCTGATCCGCGTGCAGGGCCGCCATAACCACAGCGGCCTGGCCGCGCAGGCCGGCAAGGGGGCCGTTGCGGTTTCGCAGGCGCCGGGCTTCGGCGGCTTTGTCGGGCTGGGCGCGGTGCCCAGTGCCGAGGCCAACGCCAACGTCAGCGCGCTGGTCGGCGCCGGCACGCAGCTGTCCGCCGGCGGCACCGTCAGCGTGCTGGCCTACAACAGCAACGACGCCCGCGCCAGGGCACTCGCGCTATCGCTCGGCGTCGCCGTGCTCGGCGTCAGCGTCGCCGAGGCCGATGCCAATGGCAGTACCACTGCCGTGCTCGGCGGCGGGGTTGCCAACTCGGACGCCATCACCGTGCGCGCGCAGGCGCGCAACCTGGCCGACGCCGACGCCGATGCCTCCGGCGGCGGGCTGGACGCCAACAACGGCGCCAGCAGCACGGCCAAGGCCAACGGCGACGTCAGCGCGCGCGCCGGCACCGCCGGCCAGACGCAGGCGCAGAACGCCAGCGGCGCCATCACCGTCGAGTCGATCTCCAGCGCCGACGCCACCGCCGACACCTTCGGCCTGTCGATCGCACTGCTCGGCAATGCGGTCGGCATCATGAACGCCAGTGCACGATCCACGCCGCTGGTCAGCACACGCGTCGACGGCGCCACCACGCTGGCGTCAGGCAGCGGCGTCACGGTGCAGTCGCGCCACAACCAGGACGGCGAGAACGTGCGCGCCAGCGCCGACGCGGCCGGCGGCGGTCTGCTCGGTGCCGTCAGCGGCACGCTGGTCAACGCCAATGCCGGTGCAGCCACGCAGACGCTGGTCAGCAACGACAGCACGTTGGCCGGCGGCAGCGGCGCGGTCAGGGTTCTGGCGCTGGCCGACAACATTGCGGTGGCGACCGGCTCTGCCACCGCGGCGGCCGGCGTGCTGGGTCTGGGCGGTGTCTCGGCCACTGGCACGGCCAGCGGCAGCACGGTCGCGACCAGCGGCGCCGACGTCACCGGCAGTGCCTACACGGTGCGCGCCGAGGCTGACCAGGACGCCGTCGTCAACGCCACCGGTGCGGCCGGCGGGCTGGTCGGCGGCGCGGTCGGCGCGCTGGTTTCCGGCACCGTCGCGCCCACCGTCACGGCGGGCATCGGTAACGGCGCGGTGGTCAACGTCAGCGGGCCGATCACCATCGAAGCCGACCTCGACGCCGATGTCGACGGCACGGCCACGGGCGTCGCGGTGTCAGGCGCCTTTGCACTCGGGCTGTCCAGGTCCGAGGTGGCGCTCAACCCGACCATGAACCTCGACCTGGGCGCAGGCGCCAGCCTGACGGCCAGCGGCGCGGGCTCGGACATCGTCATCACCACGAAGCTGAACAACGGCGCCGACAACGCCGGTGGCGCCAGCGCCAACGCGCTGGCGGCCACGGCCGGCGGGCTGCTGGCCGGTGGCGGCTCGGTCGCACGCGCCACGGTCGACTACGACATCGACATGGGCAGCGGCGCCGGCGTCACGCTCAATGCCGGCCGCCACGTCGACATCGGCCTGCAGCTGGGCAACCATGCCGAGGCCGAAGGCAACAGCGCCACCTTCGGCGGCCTGGGCGTCGGCGCGGCGGTGGCGCTGGCCGACATCGGCGGCCACGCGATTGCCAGCTTCGGCTCGCTCGGCGGCAACGTGGGCGGCGCCTTCACGCTCGACGGCAGCGCCAACCATCTGGTCGACGCCACCTCGCGCGCCGGTGCCGGCGGCCTGATCGCCGGCCAGATCAACTCTGCGACCGCGCGCATGGACCCGACGCTCAGCGTCGGCGCTGGCGGTAACGGCGGTGCGCTCAGCGCCGGGAGTGATGTGCGCGTGCGGATGCTCTCGGCCGCCGACACCACGGCGCAGGCGCTGGGCATTGCGGTCGGCGCTGCCGCCGGCATGGGCGGATCGCTCGCCGAGGCGACGATGAGCCCCGGGGTGGAGGCCC
>JBBQOR010000002.1:0-23508 GCA_038331055.1 Burkholderiales bacterium | reverse complement strand
GCGGTCGGCGCCGTGGGCCAAAGCTGCAACGCCTGCCACGACGCCTACCAGCGCCCGGCGAACTGATCGGCAGGCTGGATCAGCCCGCCGCGGCTGGCGCGCCAAAGCCCAGCACCACGCGGCGGGTCGAGGCGCTCTTCTTCTCGATCCTGGTGACGAACATGGGCCCGATCTCGGCCGTGTTGCCCACATGTGTGCCGCCGCAGGGCTGCAGATCGACGCCCTCGATCTCGAGCACCCGGATGCGGCCCAGGCCGCGCGGCGGCTGCACGCTCATGCTGCGCACCAGGCCCGGGTTGGCGTCGAGTTCGTCTTCGCTGATCCAGCGGTGGCTCACGGCATGCGCGCCGGCCACCAGCCGCGCCAGCCCGGCGTTCAGCGCCTCCTTGTCCAGCGGCTCGGTCATGTGGAAGTCCAGCCGAGCGTAGCCAGCGGTGATCGAGCAGCCGTCCACCGGGTGCGGAATCAGCGCGCACAGCAGATGGGTGGCGGTATGAAATCGCATGTGCGCCTGGCGCCGCCCGCGATCGATGGCCGCATGCACGTGCGCGCCGGCCGCCAGCCCGGCCAGGTCAGCCCCGGGCACCGGCACGTGGGCGATGGCGCCGGCCACCAGCTTGCTCTTGCGCGTGTCGGCGATGGCCACTTCGCGCCCGTCGTCCAGGCGCAGCACGCCGGCGTCGCCGGCCTGCCCGCCGCCCAACGGATAGAAGATCGTGCGATCGAGCAGCACGCCCTCTTCGTTGACGGCCAACACAAGGGCATCGCAGGTCTCGAGCGTGGCGTCTTCGCGGAACAGTTCTTCGGTGGGCGTCATCGGATCAGGGGTTGGAGTTCAGTGTGACGGGGCCTAGCGGCGTTTCCAGCCGGGCGCTGAGCGCCGGGGCGCCGGCAGCGCCGGTCGCCACCCCGCGCAGGCGCAGCACCTGGCGCGCACGATCGGGCACACCGGTGAGCGTGAGGGCACTCAGGCTGATGCCGCTGTCCGGCATCGCGGCGGTGGCATGCGTGCCGCGCCACTGGATCAGCGTGGGCAGCGCGCCGCCGCACAGCAGCGCGCCGTCGGGGCGCACGAGGATCTCCCACTCCAGCCGGCCGTCGGGCGTGTCGCGGTGCGCGCGCACCGGCTCGCCGGGCTGTTGGCCGACGGTGATCAGGCCCCCGCGGGGCATGTCGAGCAGGGTCGAGCGCGCCACCACGTGAATCAGCCGCGGGCCGTCGGCGGCGAGACCCGCCTGCAGCGCCGGGTCGTCGAGGCCGAACCAGCGCGGGCGCGGCGGCGGCGGCGCGTCGGGGTCGAGGTGGGGATCGGGATCGGGATCGGGATCGATGGCGATGATCTCCAGGTACAGCTCGGGATAGGCGTCGCTGGCGATCTTCAACAGCCGGTTGTGCGTACCGAAAAGCGCGTGCCGCCCGCCCGGGCCGGGGCTGACGCCCAGCGTCGCTTCGCACCACGCGGCGCCCTGCGCCAGGCTGGCCGCGGCCACCACCAAGTGATCAAGCTGGACGGTCATGGCCGCATCATCACAGGCTCACCACGCCTTCGATGCAGGGGCTGACCTCGCCGCCCACCCACACGGTGTCGCCTTCGCGCCGCAGATCAACCCGGCCGGCGCGGCCGAGTGCCGTGCCCTGCGCGGCCACATAGTGCAACGGGGCCAGCCCGGCGCCCATCAACCATTGCGCCAGGCTGGCGTTGAGGCTGCCCGTCACCGGGTCTTCGATGCCGGCGCCGAAGAAAGCGCGCACCTCGAAGGCCGCGTCGCCGCCGGGCTCATGGGCGCCGACCACGCCGAGCTCCAACCCGTCCAGTGCGGCCGTGTCGGGCCGCAAGGCGAGCACGGCGGCAGCCGAGTGCAGCATCACGGCGCACCAGCCGGGGCCGTTGTCGACCCACTGGTGGTGCAGCACCTCGTCGGCGCGCAGGCGCAATGCGCGGCACACGCGGGCCAGCATGGGCTCATCCAGCGGCCCGGTGCGGCGCAGCGGCGGCGCGGCGAAGGCCAGCCGCGGGCCGTCGCGCCGCACGCGCACCAGGCCGACACCGCACTCCTGCACGACTGCCTCCGCCGAGCGCGGTACACCGCCCGCGGCCAGCCAGGCCCAGCAACTGCCCAGCGTCGGATGGCCGGCGAAGGGCAGTTCGCCCAGCGGAGTGAAGATGCGCACGCGGTAGTCTGCCGCGGCGTCGCCCGGCGGCAGCAGGAAGGTGGTCTCCGACAGATTCGTCCAGCGGGCGAAGGCCGCCATCTGCGCGTCATCCAGGCCCTGCGCGTCGTGCACCACGGCCAGCGGGTTGCCGCGCAGAGGCAGCGCCGAGAACACGTCGATCTGATGGAAGCGGCGGGTGGGCATATGGGGATTCGCTCGGGGACGCGGATCAGGCGGTCGATGGTGAAGCGGCCCAGATCAGCGTTGCGGATGCGCGAGAAGTCGGCCGCCACCATCCCGGTGCGGGTCCGCGCCTTGCGCACCGTGAGTGCGCCGGCGTCGTTGCGAGCCTGTGGTGATCAGCACCTGGCCGGCCTGCGGACCAGGTGGCCGAGGCCAGCGCGCGCGTGTTGCGCGACGCCCCGCGTGAGGCGTTGCAGTACGCCGCCAGCGAAGGCTTCTGCCCGCTGCGCGAATGGGTGGCCGGCGAACTGGCTGCGCAGGGCCTGCGGGTGCTCGCGGATCGTCGACGGATTCAGCCGTGCAGCGCGGCGTGCCAGGGTCCACATCAGGCCGTCTCCCCGCGGTCAGGGCCGCAGCACATTCAGGCGCGCGGGCGCGCCGACCGACAGCCGCCGCCCGGCAAAGACCACACCGATCACGGCCAGCGCGAAAAACAGCGTGACCGGGCGCAGCGTCTCACCCAGCACCAACGCCGCAAACACCAGCGCGAGGAAGGGCTGCAGCAGTTGCGTCTGACTGACGCGCACGATGCCGCCCAGCGCCAGCCCGCGGTACCAGGCGAAGAAGCCCAGCCACATCGAGAACACCGTGACGTAGGCAAAGCCGGCCCAGGCGGCCTGCGTCACCGGCGCCGACGGCCACCACAACAGGGCGGCTGGCAGCGTGAGCGGCAGCGAGATCACCAGCACCCAGCAGATCACCTGCTCGGCAGGCAACACGCTGGATACGCGCGCCCCGGCCACGTAGCCAACGGCGGTGCAGGCGACCGCCCCAAGCAGCAGCAGGTCGGCCGCCTTCACCCGGCCGCCGCTTTGCAGCAGCGCGAAGGCCAGCACCAGAGCGCAGCCCAGCAACGCGCAGGCCCAGAAGGCCGGCGACGGCCGCTGGCGAAGCACCAGCGCCGCCACCGCCGCCGTACCCAGCGGGATGACGCCGGTGACCACCGCCGCGTGCATCGCGTCGACCTCACGCAGGGCCAGCGCCAGCAACAGCGGAAAGCCCAGCACCGTGCCCAGCGCGCAGACCACCAGCGCTGACCAGTGCCGGCGCTGCGGCAGTGTCGCGCGCACGGCCCACAAGTAGAGCAGCGACAGCAGCCCTGCGCCCGCTGCCCGACCGGCGGTGACGAAGGCCGGGCTGAGCTGCGGTGCGCTCACATCGCCGACGGCCAGACGCGTCATCGGCAGCGTCATCGCGAAGATCACCACGGCCAGCAGCCCGAGCGCGAAACCGCGCCGCTCTCGCGGGCTCAGCGTCTCGGGGGCGGGCGTCGTCATGAGGCCAGTGTAGAACGCGAAAAATACAGTCGAAGTACAGCTTGCCGATCAGGGGCCAACCTGAACTCGACGTCGCCTGCGGCCGCACCGCGTGCTGCGCCTGGAGCGGGCCTGACGAAGACTGAATCCGACACAGGTGAAACAGCCGCCAGGCTGCGCGGCATCGCGCGTAGGATGCGGCGCAACAAGAACGCCAGTGAGACGGAGACTGCGGCCAGTAGGTTGACGGAGTCCGCCTTGTTCGAATCGACATTGCCTTTCGGCACCCCGGACCTGATGCGGGTCAGCGCCTTCCAGCGCTACCTGGAAGAGCTGGAGCGCGAGGACGCACGATCCTCCACGCGCATGAGCGCGCTCAGCCCCTCGCTGATGCAGGACCTGATGCGTTTCGAGCGCGGCGAGGGCGCCGGCGAGGGCCCCGACCTGATCGAGGTGCTGGCTGCCGCCGTGCGCCACGCGCGCAACCTGCTGATCCATCTGCAGAACAGCGACCGCGTGCTGCCGCTGAGCGTGTTCCCGGTCGAGCGGCTGGCGCACTGCCCACTGCGCATCGAGCAGCTGCTGGCCGGTCCCTTGGATGGCCTGACGGTCCTGCACGTCGAGCCGGCCGTGCTGCGCCCGCCGGGCGACCGCGAACGCACGCTGGTCGGCGAGATCAAGCTGTATACGCCGCTGGCCCCGCTGCTGTGGCAACTGGCGCTGCGCGGCGGGCGCGACGAGCTGCTGCCCGAGATCGCCGGCAGCACCGCCTACCGTGTGGCGCCGGGCCTGGACCTGCGCGGGCTGCCGATGAACAACGCGTTGGCCGCCGCGATATTGCGGCTGCAACGCCAGACCACCAACCTGCGCGAGATCGCCGAGTGGCCGGGCCTGGACCGCCCGCTTGCGATGCGCCTGCTCAACGGCCTGTACCTGCAGGCCGGGCTGATCGTCAGCCACGCGCACCCGGCGGCGACCAACGAGAGCTGGTTGAGCGGCGGCCGCTGAGCCCCGGCCTCGGCGCCAGCGCCGGGGCGTCAGGCCGCCAGCAGTGCGCTGAACAGCGGGTCGTGGCGTCCACGCGGCCGGTAGGGCTGCAGCCGGCGGGCGATCTCGGCAATGTGCTCGGGCGTGGTGCCGCAGCAGCCGCCGGCAATATTGAGGAAGCCGCTGCGCGCGAACTCTTCCAGCAGCGCACCCGTGACCTCGGGCGTCTCGTCGAAGCCGGTGTCGCTCATCGGGTTGGGCAGGCCGGCGTTCGGATAGCAGCTGATGTAGGTGTCGGGCGCCACCTTGGCCAACTCTTCAATATAGGGCCGCATCAGCGCTGCCCCCAAGGCGCAGTTCAGGCCTACCGCGAGCGGCCGCGCATGGCGCACCGAGTGCCAGAAGGCGCCCACCGTCTGCCCCGACAGGATGCGCCCGGAGGCATCGGTCACGGTGCCGCTGATGATCACCGGCAGCCGCTCGGCGCGTTCTTCCATCAGCTCGTCGAGCGCGAAGATCGCCGCCTTCGCGTTCAGCGTGTCGAAGATGGTCTCGACCAGAAACAGGTCGCAGCCGCCTTCCAGCAGCCCTTCGGCCTGCTCGCGGTACGACAGCCGAAGCTCGTCGAAGCTGGTGTTGCGCGCGCCGGGGTCGTTGACGTCGGGGCTGATGCTGGCGGTCTTCGGGGTCGGGCCCAGCGCGCCGGCGACGAAGCGCGGCCGCTCGGGCGTCGAGAAGCGATCACAGGCCTGGCGCGCCAGCCGCGCCGCAGCCACGTTCATCTCACGCGCGATCGGCGCCAGCACATAGTCGTGCTGGGCGATCGAGGTGGCGCCGAAGGTGTTCGTCTCGACGATGTCGGCGCCGGCTTCGAGGTAGGCCTCGTGGATGGCCAGGATGACATCGGGCCGCGTCAGCACCAGCAGGTCGTTGTTGCCCTTCAGGTCTTTCGGGTGCGCGGCAAAGCGCGGGCCGCGGAAATCGGCTTCGGAGAGTCGGTGGCGCTGGATCATGGTGCCCATCGCGCCGTCGATGATGGCGATGCGCCGGGCCAGCAGCGCCGGCAGCGCGGCGCCGCGGGTGTAAGGCAGCTCGTGAGTGTTCATGGGCATCACTGTAGCAAGGGGAAAGCCGGCCGGCGGGTCGGCGCTCAACTGTTCTCCACCATGCCGGGTGCCTTCTCGCCGAACAGCGACTGACGAAAGTCCAGCGCGCGCGGGCCGTCGGCGTTCATCGCCCACATCGCCAGCGCGCGTGCCGCCATCGGCTTGGCGAACAGGTAGCCCTGCAGCTCGTCGCAGCCCAGCGTCTTCAGCACCGCGCCCTGGGCATCGGTCTCCACACCCTCGGCCACCACCTTCAGTCCCAGCGCCTGGGCCAGCCGCACGATGGCGTCGACCAGCGCGCGGGCATCGGCGCTGCTCTCCAGGTCGAAGACGAAGCTGCGGTCGATCTTCAGCTCATCCACTTTGAGCCGGCGCAGATACGACAGGCTGGACTGCCCGGTGCCGAAGTCATCGATCGAGATGTTCACGCCCAGTTGTTTCAGCGCCTCGATGGTGCGGATGGTGCCTTCGGCATCGTCCATCGCCACCGACTCGGTCAGCTCCACCGTCAGCAGGTGCGGCTGGATGTTGTGCCGCTGCAGCGCCTGCGCGATGTGCCGGCTGAGCTCGCCCTGCCGCAACTGGTGCACCGACAGGTTGATCGAGACGCGCATGCGCAACCCCTCGTTGCGCCAGGCGCCGATCTGCCGGCAGGCCTCGTCGATGACCCAGTCGCCCAGCACGCTGATGAGGCCGAAGCGCTCGGCGATCGGGATGAACACCACCGGGCTGACCATGCCGCGGGTCGGGTGGTGCCAGCGCACCAGCGCCTCCGCGCCGGTGATCTGGCCGCTGGGGGCATGCACCTTGGGCTGGTAATACAGCTCGAGCTGGCGTTCGGTCAGTGCGCGGCGCAGGTCACGCAGCAGGTCCACCTGCTCGCGCGCGCCGCTGGCCATGCGCGGCTCGAAGAAGCAGTAGGTGGCGCCGCCCTGGCCCTTGCTGGCGCGCATCGCCGCGTCGGCATGCGTGATCAGCGCCGCGGCCGAACCATGCTCGGGGTACATCGCGATGCCGATCGAGCAACTCAGGCTGGCCTCGCGGTCGTCCAGCCGCACCGGCGCGCTGACCGCCACCATCACCGCCGCAGCGCGCCGCGCCACTTCCTCGCGCCGCGGGTTGCCGATGAGCAGCGCAAGAAACTGGTCGGCACCCAGACGGACCACCAGCGCATCGGAAGGCAGCGCCGACTGCAGCCGGGCGGCCACCTCGCGCAGGATCTGGTCGCCGTTGCCATGGCCGTAGGACTCGTTGATCGGCTTGAAGCCGTCGAGGTCGACAAAGAGCAGCGCCAGCCGTTCCTGCTCGCGGTCGGCGCGTTGCACCGCGTGGCCCAGCTCGAGCTCCAGCGCATGGCGGTTGGGCAGCGTGGTCAGCGTGTCGGTCAGCGCCTGGCGCTGCATCAGCCCGTGCGCGTGGCGCAACGAGGAACGCATCTGCGCCTCGAGGTTGGACGTCAGCAGCATCACCGGCAGCAGCACCACACTGCCGAAGGTGGCCAGCAGCAGCACCGCGGTCCCCGGCATCCGGCTGGCCCACAGCGAGGACGCCTGGAACGGCAGGTCAGCCGCCATGACCACCAGGTGCTGCGACAGACAGACCGCGGCGCCGAGCAGCGCTGCGGCGCCGATCCTCCAGGCCAGCGGATGGCCGCCAACGTGCGGGCGCGCCAGCAAGGTCAGCGCGAAAGCGCTGCCCGCGCCGAGCAGGGCGACGATCGCCGCGCCGGCCAGCGGCAACGGGTTCCAGACGATGCCGGGCTTCATGCCGGTGGCGAGCAGCGTGCCGACCTGGGTGACGAAGATGCCCAGCCCGAGCAACGCACCCGCCGCCGCCACGCGCGAGGCGCTGCTCGGCCGCCCGATGCCGATCATCAGCGCGACGCTGGCCGTCGCCAGCGACATCAGCCAGACCACGAACGCATCCTGCGGGTGATAACCGTAGGCAATGGCCAAGGGCTGCGCGCCGATCTGCATGACCATCGCCGCCCACAGCCCGGTGCCCAGCGCCAGCGCGGCGCAGAGCAGCCAGCGCAGCCCGTCGTAGAGACGTCCCGCGACGACCCGTTGCGACAGGTCCAGACCGATGTAGACGGCCATGGCGACCACCAGCCAGGCCAGCAGCGGCAACGATCGCGCAGAACCAAGGGGGTCTAGAGGGGCATCCATGCCGCTGGGCATATGGGGTCGCGGTCGATGGGCAGGGGTTCACCGAAGCGATGCATTGCCCCTTATCGGCCCGCCGCTGGCCGCCTTGAGTGCGCCCCAAAACGACGAGAGGAGGTCAGCGCCGGGTGGCCGTGAAGCCGATGCCCCGGCGCTGACGCACCTCGGGCTTGACCCGGTGCTCACCTTCAAGCTGCGAGAGGAATTCGTCGGCCGTGAAGTCCTGCGCAAGGATCTGCACCTGCCGCCGCACCGCGGCAAAGTCGCCCGGCACCAGCACATCGAGCAGCGCCAGCCGCTGGCGCTGCTCATCGCTCAGCGCGGCCGCATCGCCGCCCAGCGCCTCGGCGACGAACATGCGCTCGCGCTGCGCCGACGTGAGCACCTGAAAGCGGATCTTGAAGGTGAAGCGGCGCAGCGCCGCCTCGTCCAGGTCTTCGAACAGGTTGGTCGTGCAGACGAAGATGCCGGCAAAGCGCTCCATGCCCTGAAGCATCTCGTTGACCTCGGTCACCTCGTAGTGGCGCTCGGCCAGCCGGCGGCTGCGCAGGAAGCTGTCGGCCTCGTCGAGCAGCAGCACCGCGCCTTCGGTCTCGGCCTCCTCGAACATGCGCGCCATGTTCTGCTCGGTCTCGCCGACGTACTTGCTCGCGATGTCGCTCGTCTGGCGGATCATCAGCGGGCGCTGCAGCGCCTGCGCGATGTGCTCGGCAAGCGCCGTCTTGCCGGTGCCCGGCGGCCCGTGGAAGCACAGCGTGCCGTGGCCGCGGCGTTGCAGCGCCTCGATCACGCGCGGGATCTCGAAGCGCGATTCGATATTCAGCAGGCCCAGGTCGTAGGCCGTCACCACCGGGCGAGCCCCGCGCTGCGGGCCGGCCTGGCCGAGCGCGCGGTCGGCCCCGGCCAGCTGGCGCACGATCAGCTGCTCGATGCTCTGTCCGACAGGCAGGCCGCCCTCGGCGGCGTCCACCGCGCCGTGCGTCAGCTGCGCAAAACGCACCGCCGTGCGAATCTGCGCTGGCGTCAGCCCCTTGCGTTCAGAGAGCTTTGCGGCGAAGCCTTCACTCACTTCGGCGCCGTTCAGCGCCCGCGTCACCAAGCCTTCGCGGGCGCCCGGCGGCGGGCTGAGCAGCCGCAGGTGGTACTGAAAGCGGCGGCGGAAAGACGGGTCGATCTGCTCGATGCGGTTGGTGATCCAGATCACCGGCACCGGGTTGGCCTCGAGGATCTGGTTCACCCAGGCCTTGCCGCTGACGCTGCCCGACACCGCGGCGTCGCTGTTGTCCAGCCGCGCGATCAGCTGCGCGGCCTCGCTGCTGATCGGCGGGAACACGTCCTCGACCTCGTCGAACAGCAGCGCCACGCCGGCACTGCCTTTCAGAAAAGCCTGGCTGACCTGCAGGCTGCGGTAACGGTCGCGGCCCGACAGGCTGTTGCCGTCGCGGTCGGCGTACTCGACCTCGTACAGTCCCAGCCCGGCGGCGGCGGCGCAGACCTTGGCCAGCTCGGTCTTGCCGGTGCCCGGCGGGCCGTAGAGCAGCACGTTGACCCCGGCGGCCTTGCGCGTCGTGGCGTTCTTCAGCAGCGTGCTCAGCACAGCCACGTCGTCAGCGACGAAGCTGAAGTCCTCGGCGCCCAGTTCACTCTTCGTCGCCGGCCGTGTGAACACCGCCATCAGATCGTTCGGGCCCGGGTACTCGCGCATCAGCACCGGCGGCAACTGCTCGCTGACCTTCATCAGGTCGGCCAGGTCGGTGATGTTGTGCTCGGAGATCAGGTTCTCGACCATGCCGATGCGCTCGAGCCGCGAGCCCGCGCGCAGCGCCTCGGCCACTTCACGCGCATCGACGCCGGCCACCGCCGCCAGTGCGGCGTAGGCCTCCTGCGCATTGGCCACCTTGAACTCGACCAGCAGGCCGCGCAGTTCACGCTGGTAGCGCGCGAGCGTGCCGTACAGCAGCAGCGCGCGCTCGGCCGGATTCAGCTGCAGCAACCCGGCCAGCGCGTCGATGTTCTTCTCGACGAGGTTGCTTTCCTTCTTCTGCCGCCGGTCGAGCCACTCGCAAGTGGCACCCAGTACCGCCAGCAGATCCTTCGGCGAGTCCTTCACATGCTCGTCGAGGTAGAAGAAGAGCGTGCCTTCTTCATACGGCCCGCGCCAGGCGCCGTGGCGGTTCAGGAAGGCCTCGTCCGACAGCGCCTCGTGGCCCTTCCACTGCGGGTTGCCGCGACAGCGAACGGCCAGGAAAGCGCGCAGCCGTGCCAGCACGGGCAGCGGCCAGACCAGATGGCGACCGGTCAGCGAGAGCAGCCCGCTCCAGTCACGCCGCAGGTTGAAGCGCCCAGCCTGGCGCAGCGTGAGCGTGAGCACGAAATGCGTGCACAGGCGGTCCAGCGGCGGCGCCTCGGTCAAGCCTGGCGAGAGTACCCAGCGGGCTTCGGCCTGTGTTCGCGCCACCTGTTGACCCCCGACGCCTCATGCGCCATCGCGGGCGATCTTGGCGCCGAACGCGACGCACGGCAAGCCTGCCGCCGCGCCGGGGCGGAAAAACGCGCCTCAGTGCAGAAAGATCGGGTGCGGCGCGAGCACGGTGAAGCCACCGATGTAGTCGTCAAGCGCCTCGACACTGGCACCGCCGTCGCCGCGGTCGATCAGCGCCTGCACGCCCTGGCGGAAGCCGTCGGCGACCAGCCCGTCGATGAAGATCTCGCGCCGCGTGAGCTTGTCGACGATCTCGAAGCCGCCACGCGGCGGAGCACTGCTGCCCTCGGGCGCGGGCAGGTCGAACTGCACGACGGTGAAGCTGTCGGAGTTGTAGAGCATCTGCATGGTGGTCTCCTTCCACCCGCAGATGGGCGCAATGCGGTGCAATTCAAGCCGCCGCGACCGGCTTCAGAGGGGCCCTTCGGCCAACAGGCGCATCTCCGTCGGCTCGCGTCCGGGCACCCCCGTCAGGCGCAGCTGCACCGGCAGGTGGTGCCGCGCGGGGTCGAGCCAGACCTCGACCCGCTGGTCATAGGGCCGCGTGGGCTCGCGCTTGAGATGCAGCGCGGCCGCCACGCGGCCCGCCGGCAGGTCGAGCGCGACGCGAGGCTGCACCTCGAAGATCCACAGTTCGGCACGCCCGCGCGCGCCGACCACGTACAGCAGCACCTGCGCGCCGTCGTCGGCCAGCCGCTGCGGCTCGGCCTCCGCGATGGCCGCCAGTTGCAGCAGCCAGCTCAGCCGATCCTGCGCGCCGGGCGGCAGCGGGTCGTCGTGCGCCGGGCCGGAATAGGTGATGCGCGCTTCGTCGCGGCGGAAGTTGGCGGCCTGCGTCCCGCCGCGTTGCCGGCGGTCGGTGAAACGCTCAGGCGCCACGCCGGCGCTGTCGACACCGCCGCGGCTGGCCAGATCGAACAACGGCCCTGCGGCCGGGCCGCGACCGGCCAGCGTGGCCTCGTACGCGTCGCCGTGCAGCTGCCAGCGCAGCACCGCGCTGCCGCTCAGCGCGCCGCGCTGCAGCGCATACGACAGCGTGACAGCCGGCGGCAGCCGCGTGGCGTACTGCGGCAAGGCCGACGCCGCGCTGGGCGGGTCGGCGGCTGCATCGGGGGTCGCGTCGGGCGGCGTGCGGTCGCCACGGCGCTCGGCTGCGGCGGCGACGGGCGCTGGCGTCAGGGTGATGCCCTTTGGCGCGGCGGCCGGCGTTGGTGGTGGCGCCGCCGGCCGCGCGGCCGGCGGTGCGGTCGTCGCCATGGCCGGCGCGGCGGCAATCGTGCGCACCGACCACGCGGCCGCCGCGCCGCGTCGTTCGCTGGCGGCTGGCGGCGCAAGACCGGGCGCGTCTGGATGCAACAGCAGTGCATGCACCGCCAGCACGCCCGCCGCCAGCAGCGCCCAGGCACGCCAGGGTCGGCTGCGGTGCAGTTCGGCGGGCGGTTCGGCGGGCGGTGCGGGGCGCTTGAGTCTCACGGCGACAATGGTGCCACCACCACCCCGGCCCGTGATGAAACCTGCCACGCTGAAGGACGGCCCGGGCCCGCAGCTCCGGCTGGCGATGGCCGCCCGCGTCGACTGGCGTGGCTGATATCGGCGCATGGCCTCAGAACTGCCGGGCTGGCTGAAGATCTCCACCGTCTGGCTGCTGGTCGGCGGCGGGCTGTTCCTGGCCGTGCAGGTCTGGCAGGCCGAGGCCGGACGCGCCCGGTTCGAATTCGACGGCCAGGCCGTCGAACTGCGCCGCTCGCCCGACGGTCACTTCCACTGGCCCGGGCGGGTCAACGGCATCGAGGTCGACTTTCTCGTCGACACCGGCGCCACCGGCACCGTGCTGCCGCTGGCGCTGGCCCGGCGCGCCGGCCTGCAGCCCGACGGCAAGATGCGATCGACCACGGCCGGCGGCGTGGTGGAGGGTTGGACCGCGCGTGCCGAGTTGTCGCTCGACGGCGGCCCGCGTATCGAGCGCCTGCGCGTGGGCGTGCTGCCCGAGCTGGCAACGCCGCTGCTGGGCATGGATGTGCTGTCGCGGCTGCACTTCAGCCAGCGCGGCGAGGTGCTGCGGCTGGAGCCGGCACGCTGAGACGCGTATCCCGGCGCGCAGGCACAATGGTTTGACACCTTCCCGCCCGTTGCCAGGAGCCGCCATGTCCGACGCCAGCGCCCCGTTCGCCAACCTCGTGCCCGGCTTCGACTTTCTGCAGGGCCTCATGAAGAGCGCCGGAGCCGCCATCCCCAGCATGAACCAGTGGATCGCACCCACGCTGAACCCCGAGGAGCTGGAGAAGCGCATCGGGGAGTTGCGTACCGTGCAGTTCTGGCTGGAACAGAACGCGCGCATGCTGGGCGCCACGATCCAGGCGCTGGAGGTGCAGCGCATGACCCTGGCCACGCTGAAGACGATGAACGTGTCGATGGGCGAGTTGCGCAAATCGATGCAGATGCCCATGCCTGCCGATCTGCATGCCGCTGAACCGGCCGCTGAACCGACCAGACCGCCTGCCGCCGAGCCCGCCGCGCCGGTGGTGGACCCGGTGCAGTGGTGGGGCGCGCTGACGCGGCAGTTCACCGAATTGGCCGCGTCGGCGCTGAAGGACAGCGGCACCGAAGCGGCCAAGACCCGCGCCGGCACGGCGGCCGGGCAGTCCGTGGAAGGCGCAGTGCAGATGCCGAAGCCTGCGGTGGCGAAGGCGGCGGCGAAGGCCGCGCCGCGGCGCCGCCGCGCCTGAGCCCGCGCCGGCTTCCAGCGATGTCTGCCTTCATCACCGCCCACGCCACGCACCCCGACTGGCGCATGGCGTTGTCGCTGGCCGCGGCGCAGATCGACGCGCATCTGGTACAGCACGACAGCAGCGCGGCCGGTCCGCCGACGCTGGGCATCGTCTACCTGACCGACAGCTACGCCCCGCACGCCGAAGCCCTGCTGGCCGCCCTGCGCAGCCGCTGGCCGCAGCTGGCCTGGGCAGGCTGCGTCGGCATCGGCGTGGCGGCCAGCGGCGTCGAGTACTTCGACGAGCCCGCGCTGGTGCTGATGCTCGCGCCGCTGGCGCCCGGTCACTTCGAGGTCTTCTCCGGCGCGCGGCCGCTGTCTCGCATCCAGGCCTTCACGGCGCTGGTGCATGCCGACCCGGCCACACCCGATCTGGCCGATCTGGTGGTCGAGATGAGCGACCGCGTCAGCTCGGGCTATCTGTTCGGCGGCCTGGCCGCGGCACGTACGCAGGCGCTGCACATCGCCGACGGCGTCTGGCAGGGCGGCCTGTCGGGCGTGGCCTTCAGCGCCGAGGTGCCGTTGATTTCGCGCGTCACCCAGGGTTGCCAGCCGGTGGGCCCGGTACGCCGCGTCACGGCGGCCGAGCGCAACATCGTCGTCTCGCTGGACGGCGAACCCGCCCTGCCCTGCCTGCTGCGCGATCTGGGCATCCAGAGCCTGGACGACCCGCGTCAGGCGCTGCCGCGGCTGCGCTCGACGATGGTCGGGCTGTCAGACGCCAACGACCCGCTGGTCGGCCGCGGCGGCCAGTTCGGCAGCGAAACGCGGGTGCGGCAACTGGTCGGCATCGACCCTGCCCGGCAGGCGATCGCCATCGGCGACCATGCCGAGGCCGGCATGCGGCTGGCCTTCTGCACACGCGACGTGCAGGCCGCGCGGCGTGACCTGGTGCGCATCTGCAGCGAGATCCGCGAGGAGCTCGAAACCCAGGCCGAGCCGCTGGCGACCGCCGGCCCGCCTGACACCGCTGCCGCACCGGCACGGCGCATCGACGGGGCGATCTACGTCAGCTGCTCGGGCCGCGGCGGCCCGCACTTCGGCGGCCCTTCGGCCGAGCTGAAGATCGTGCAACACGCCTTGGGCGATGTGCCGCTGGTCGGCTTCTTCGCCGCCGGAGAGATTGCACGCCACCACCTGTTCGGCTACACCGGTGTGCTGACCGTATTCGCCAGCCGCAGCCCATGAACCCCCCGACCACCGACGCCGCCCTGGCACCTGCGCGTCGGGAGCGTGCCGCGCGCCAGGCGCAGGTGCTGGCCGCCCTGGCGCCGCTGCTGCCGGCGCACGCGCTGCTCTGGCATGGCGAGGACACTGTTCCCTACGAATGCGACGGCCTGACCGCCTACCGCCAGATGCCGCTGCTGGTGGCGCTGCCCGAGACCGAAGCGCAGGTGGCCTCGATCCTCGAGGCCTGCCACGCGCTGGCCGTGCCGGTGGTGGCGCGTGGGGCCGGTACCGGGCTGTCGGGCGGTGCGCTGCCGCATGCGCTGGGTGTGACGCTGTCGCTGGCCAAGTTCAACAAGATCGTGCAGATCGACCGCGCCGCGCGCACCGCCACCGTGCAGTGCGGCGTGCGCAACCTGGCGATCAGCGAAGCCGCTGCGCCGTACGGGCTGTATTACGCGCCCGATCCGTCGAGCCAGATCGCCTGCACCATCGGAGGCAACGTGGCCGAGAACTCAGGCGGCGTGCATTGCCTGAAATACGGCCTGACGCTGCACAACGTGCTGCGCGTGCGCGGCTACACGGTCGAGGGCGAGGCGGTCGAGTTCGGCTCCGGCGCGCTCGACGCCCCGGGGCTGGATCTGCTGCCGGTGGTGGTGGGCAGCGAAGGCATGCTCGCCGTGACCACCGAGGTGACCGTCAAGCTGGTGCCCAAACCGCAACTGGCGCGCTGCATCATGGCCAGCTTCGACGACATCCGCAAAGCCGGCGACGCGGTGGCCTCGGTGATCGCTGCCGGCATCATCCCGGCGGGCCTGGAGATGATGGACAAGCCGATGACCGCCGCGGTCGAGGACTTCGTGCACGCCGGCTACGACCTGGACGCCGCCGCCATCTTGCTGTGCGAAAGCGACGGCACGCCCGAAGAGGTGGCCGAAGAGATCGACCGCATGCTCGACGTGCTGTCGGGCTGCGGCGCAACCCGGCTCGAGGTGAGCAAGGACGAAGCGCATCGGCTGAAGTTCTGGAGCGGGCGCAAGAACGCCTTCCCGGCCAGCGGGCGCATCAGCCCAGACTACATGTGCATGGACTCGACCATCCCGCGCAAGCGGCTGGCCGACATCCTGCTGGCCATCCAGCAGATGGAGATCAAGTACGGCCTGAAGTGCTGCAACGTGTTCCACGCCGGCGACGGCAACCTGCACCCGCTGATCCTGTTCGACGCCAACGACCCCGACCAGCTGCACCGCTGCGAGCTGTTCGGCGCCGACATCCTGGAGACCAGCGTCGCGCTGGGCGGCACCGTCACCGGCGAGCATGGCGTGGGCGTCGAGAAACTGAACTCGATGTGCGTGCAGTTCAGCCCCGCCGAGCGTGAGCAGATGCTGGCACTCAAGCGTGCCTTCGACCCCGCCGGCACGCTGAACCCGGGCAAGGTGATTCCGACCCTGCAGCGCTGCGCCGAGTACGGCCGCATGCACGTGAAGAAGGGCCTGCTGCCCTTCCCCGAGTTGCCGCGCTTTTGAACACGCGGCCGATGATCGATCCGGTCGATGCCACCGACCCGGCGCTTGAACGCCTGATCGATCAGGTGCAGTCGGCGCGCGCGGCCAAGACCGCGCTGAACATCCGCGGCGGCGGCAGCAAGGATTTCTACGGCGAGCCTTCGGGCGGCGCGGCGCTCGAGATTGGCCCGCTGGCCGGCATCAGCAGCTATGAGCCGAGCGAGCTGGTGGTCACGGTGCGCGCGGGTACACCGCTGGTCGAGCTTGAAACCACACTCGCCGCGCAGGGCCAGTGCCTGCCTTTCGAGCCCCCGCGCTTCGGCCCCGGCAGCACGGTCGGCGGCATGGTCGCTGCGGGCCTGTCCGGCCCGGCGCGCGCCACGGTCGGCGGTGTGCGCGACTACGTGCTCGGCGCCACGCTGCTGAACGGCCGCGCCGAGCTGCTCAGCTTCGGTGGCCAGGTGATGAAGAACGTCGCCGGCTACGACGTCTCGAGGCTGCTTGCCGGTTCGCTGGGCGTGCTGGGCGTGATCTGCGAGGTCTCGTTGAAGGTGCTGCCACGGCCTGCCGCGCGGCGCACGCTGCGCTTCGAGATGGACCAGGCCGCGGCGCTGGCGCGGCTCAACGAGTGGGGCGGCCAGCCGCTGCCACTGTCGGCCAGCGCCTGGTGGAGCGGCATGCTGGTGCTGCGCCTGGCCGGCGCGACGGCGGCAGTGGAGGCGGCCACACGGCGGCTCGGCGGCGAGACGATCGACGCGCCGCTGGCCGATGTCTTCTGGGACGGCCTGCGCGACCAGCGCGACGAGTTCTTCGCCAGCGCCGCCAAGGCCATCGAGGCCGGTGCCGCGCTGTGGCGGCTGTCGGTGCCGCAGACGACGCCGCCGCTCAGGCTGTCAGGCGAGCAGCTGATCGAGTGGGGCGGCGCGCAGCGCTGGCTGTGCACCAGCGCGCCCGCAGCCACGCTGCGCGAAGCCGCGCTACTTGCCGGTGGGCATGCCACGCGGTTCCGTGCCCGCACGCGCAGCGCCGGCGCCTTTGCGCCGCTGAGCCCGGCGCTGGCGCGCATCCACCGCGAGCTGAAGACCGCCTTCGATCCCGACGGCCTGTTCAACCGCGGCCGGCTGGTGCCCGGGCTGTGATGGCGGCCACGCAGCCCCACAGCCGATCCACCCCGGACGCCTGATACGCCCCGATGCAAACCAGGCTTGCCCCCGAGTTCCAGGGCACCCGCGACGGCGAGGCCGCCGAGGCCATCTTGCGCAAGTGCGTGCACTGCGGCTTCTGCACCGCCACCTGCCCGACCTACCAGTTGCTGGGCGACGAGCTGGACGGACCGCGCGGACGCATCTATCTCATCAAGCAGGTGCTCGAAGGCCACGCGCCGACGCGCAAGACGCAGTTGCACCTGGACCGCTGCCTGACCTGCCGCAGCTGCGAGAGCACCTGCCCCAGCGGCGTCGAGTACGGGCATCTGGTCGACATCGGGCGCAAGCTGGTCGACGAGCGCGTCGAGCGCCCGGCCGGCGAGCGGCTGCTGCGCGGCGCGCTGAAGGCGGGCCTGACCTCGCCGCTGTTCGGCCCGGCGATGAAGCTCGGCCAACTGGCCCGGCCGCTGCTGCCGGCGGCGCTGAAGAACAAGGTGCCGGCCAGCCGCGGCGCGGCGGCGCACCGCTGGCCCACCCGCACGCACCAGCGCAAGGTGCTGATGCTGCTGGGCTGCGTGCAGCCGGCGATGATGCCCAACATCAACAGCGCCGCCGCACGTGTGCTGGACGCCGCTCGCATCCAGACGCTGGTGGCCGACGGTGCCGGCTGCTGCGGCGCCATCCGCACCCACCTGGGCGATATCGACGGCGGCCTGGCCGACATGCGGCGCAACATCGACGCCTGGTGGCCGCTGGTGGACGGCCTCACCTCCGACGGCACGGTGGAGGCGATCGTCATGAACGCCAGCGGCTGCGGCGTGAGCGTGAAGGACTACGGCCACGCGCTGGCCCACGACGCAGACTATGCGGACAAGGCCCGGCGCGTCAGCGCGCTCACGCGTGACCTGAGCGAGCTGTTGCCCGAAATGCTGCCCGAGCTGGTGACCGCGCTTCGCGGCAAGCTCAAACCCGCCGGCCCGCGCAAGCTGGCCTTCCACCCGCCGTGCACGCTGCAGCACGGCCAGCAACTGTGCGGCGGCGTCGAGACGCACCTGGCCGCCCTCGGCTTCGAGGTTCAGACCGCCGCGTCCGAAGTCCACATGTGCTGCGGCTCGGCCGGCACCTACAGCATGCTGCAGCCCGAACTTGCCACCCAGCTGCGCGACCGCAAGCTGCAGAACCTGGCGCCGCTCGAGGCGCAGACCATCATCAGCGCCAACATCGGCTGCATCCAGCATCTGCAGACCGGCACCACCACGCCGGTGCGGCACTGGGTGGAAGTGCTGGACGAGGCGCTGGGCTGAGAGAGACTGAGGGGCCTCGATCAGGCCGCATCGACGGCGCGTGAACTGCGCACCCTCCGCGCTCCGTGCCGCAAGGCATCATTGATGGATGTCCGAAGAACGACAGCCCGCCACGGGCGCTGCGGTTGATACGCGCGCGCTGCTGCTGACCGACGTCGTCGGCAGCACGAAGATGTCCGAAGAACTCGGCGACGCCGCGATGGCCGTCGTCTGGGCCGCGCACGACCGCGCGGCGCGCGACCTGCTGCCGCCCTGGCGCGGACGCGAGATCGACAAGACCGACGGCATGCTGCTGATGTTCGACACAGCCAGCGACGCCGTGGCCTACGCCATCGCCTACCACCACGCGCTGGCCGGTCTGCCCACACCGCTGAAGGCACGCGCCGGGCTGCACGTGGGCCCGGTGCTGCTGCGCGAGAACGCTCTGGATGACGTGGCGCGCGGCGCCAAGCCGCTGGAAGTGGACGGCCTGGCCAAACCAATGGCGGCGCGCGTGATGTCGCTGGCCAACGGCGGGCAGACGCTGGTCACGCCCGACGCATTGGCCGCGCTGGGCGAGACCGAGCTGAAGAACCAGTCGCACGGCCACTGGGTGATGAAGGGCGTCTCCGAGCCGATCGAGCTGTTCGAGGTGGGCCCGGACCCGGCGCGTTTCGAGCCGCCGCCCGACGGCGACAAGGTCTACCGCGTCGTCAAGAGCGGCGACCGCTGGCTGCCGGTGAAGGAGATCCCGAACAACCTGCCGCAGCAGAACACCGCCTTCATCGGCCGCGAGAAGGAGCTCAAGGAACTCAAGGCCAAGCTGGTGACAGCGCGGCTGATCACGCTCTTGGGCATGGGTGGCCTGGGCAAGACGCGGCTGAGCCTGCAGGTGGCAGCCGAGACCATGCACGCCTACCCCGACGGCGCCTGGTTCATCGATCTCTCGGCCATCCGCGACCCGGCGATGGTGGCCAGCGAGACCGCGCGTGCGCTCGACGTGCCCGAGGAGCCCGGCCGCCCGCTGATCGAGACGCTGTGCGCGTACCTGAAGCCGCGCCGCGTGATCCTGGTCTTCGACAACTGCGAGCACCTGATCGACCCGGCCGGCGACATGGTCCACGCGCTGCTCAAGGCGGTGCCGCAGATCCGCGTGATGGCCTCCAGCCGCGAGCCGCTGGACGTGCCCGGCGAGCAGTGTTACCCGATCCTGCCGCTGCCCTTGCCCAACCGTGGCGACGGCGTCGAGGCGCTGATGCGCTCCACCGCCGCGCGGCTGTTCATCGACCGCGTGCTAGCCCACCGGCCGGACTACCTGGTGCACGACGAGGACGCGGCCGATGTGGCCGACCTGGTGGTGCGGCTGGAAGGCATCCCGCTGGCGATCGAGCTCGCCGCCGCGCGCATGCGCACGCTGGACGTGGCCGAGATCAACGCCGGGCTGCGCCAGCGCTTCGACATGCTCACCGGCGGCAGCCGCCGCCTGCAGGCGCGCCAGCAGACGCTGCGCGCGCTGGTGGACTGGTCTTACGACATGCTGTCGGCGCCGGAGCAGCGCACCTTCGACCGGCTGGCGGTGTTCATCGGCGGCTTCGACCTGCCGGCCGCGCTGACGGTGTGCACCGCAGAACCGGTGGCCACTGATGCGGTAGAGCCGCTGCTGAAATCGCTGTCCGAGAAGTCGCTGTTGATGCGCGAACAGCGTGACGAGGGCGTGCGCTGGAAGATGCTCGAGACCATCCGCGATTACGCGCAGGTGAAGCTGGACGAAAACGCCGAGCTGCCGGCCACGGCGGCGCGCCACTGCGATCACTTCTTCGGCCTGTCCAGGGACGGCAGCCGGGGCCTCGTCGGCGCCGAGCAGCCGCGCTGGCTTCGCCGCTTCGAGGAAGAGACCGACAACCTGCGCGCCGCCCGCGCCCTGGCCGTGGCCGGCGGCGTGGACCCGGTGATCGCGGCCAAGCTGGCGGTCAACCTGATGGGCTTCTGGATGCTGCGCGGCTACGCCACCGAAGGCCGCGCCGCAGTGGCCCAGGCGCTGGCACTGCCGGCCGTGCAGGCCAGCGAACTGGCGCACGGCTGGGCGCTGTACGCCGGGGCCGCGCTGGCCGGCAGCCAGGGCGCGCATGCCGAGGCGCGACGCATGCTGGAAGAGTGCCTGGCGTTGCGGCGCAAGCTGGGCAACCCGGTGCAGATCGCCGCCACGCTGTCGACGCTGGCGCTGACCCAGCTGCAGACCGGCGACGCCGCAGGCGCAGCGCAAGGCGAGCGCGAGGCGCTGGAACTCTTTCGCGCCCAAGGCGACCGCGTCGGCGAGGCGATCTGTCTGCTGCACCTGGGCCACATCGCGATGTTCGAGGGCGACGACCCGCTCGCGCGCGATGAATTCGAGAGTTCACGCGAGTTGGCCCGGGCGCTGGGCCACGCCGAGGTGGAGGGCGAGAGCGAACTCATCCTCGGCCAGCTGGACTGGATGGCCGGCCGGCTGCCGCAGGCGGTGGAGCACTTCGAAGACTCGCTGGGCGTCTGCCATAGCGCCGAAGACCGGCGCGGCGAGGCCAACGCGCTGCGCTGGCTGGGCAAGGCCGATCTGGACGCCGGCCATCTTGCCGCTGCCGCGAAGCGGCTGGCCGATGCACTGAAGTCGTTCAGGGACTTCGAGATGAACGAGGAGACCGTTGCGTGCCTCGAGGACCACGCGGAACTGCGTGCGGCAGAAGGGGCGGCCGACGCGGCGGTGGAACTCGTCGCCGCAGCGACGCAGGCGCGCACCCGCCTGGCGCTGCCGCGGCCGCAGCGCGCCGAGGCGCGCTGGCAGGCGGTGCTGGTTCGCATCCGCGAAGCGCTGGGCGATGCCCAGCGCTTCGATCAGGCCTGGCAGCGCGGGCGACGGCTGGAAACCGAGGACGCGGTGAAGGCGGCGCTCAGCGGCGCCACGGCCACCGCTCGAGCCTGATCAGCCGTTGCGGCGACGGCTGAGCGCGGCAAGCGCCAGTCCGGCAATGCCGGCCAGGGCCAGAGAGCCGGGCTCGGGGACGCGGTTGAAGGTGGGGGTTGCGGCGCGGCCGGGTGTGACTTCTGTCGTCGTGCACTCCCCCACACCGCACCGGTTTGCGTAAAGGTACACCGGGTCGGCGAAGTTCTGGACGTAGGTCTGGTTGCTGCCTCCGGCCCATGGCGATGGAAACAGGCCGCTCGGGACGAGGTCTAGCGGCGCGAATCCGGACTCCCAGCGAAGGTGCACCCCGCCGCCGCCAACGCCAAAAACGTACCCGGGGCCGAATAGGACGTCCTCGTCGGCCAGGAGAAATCTGAACGCGCCGATGAGGAAACTGTCGACACCCGCCAACTGACCATTCTTGACGTTCACGCCCCAAACCCCTGAATCAGGCAAGAGGCCGCCCTGGTCAAAGTTCAGCGACTTGAAGGCAGTGTCCGGCCCGGTCTTCTTGCGCAGGTTCAGCGAGCCTCCGATCAGGCTGGCCGCACAAGGCGTCGAGTTGAACGTCCCGGAGATCGCGTAGCCATCGGTGTCAAAAGCATAGCCACCATAGCCGGTGTTCGCCGCGCGCCATCCGTTGGCGCTGAGGCAACTCTCGCTGACGCTGAAGCTGTGGGTTCCATTCCATTGGTAGAAGTCGTCCTCCGGATCGAATGTCCCGGTGTAGACGGCCACCGCATGTGCCGATTCGACCGGCAGCAGGCTGCCGCCGACCGCGACGATGAGGGCGCCACACGCGGCAGCGAGGGACTTGGCGGTGAAGTTCATGTTGTGACTGCCGGAAGAGTTGAACAAAGATCATGGCCAGCAAGCAGATTCCGCGCCACATCCGGCGTATCGAACCAAGTGCTTGTCACACAACGATTTCACGTGCGCCACGCCCGCTGACATCCGGGCGCCGCGGTCCAGGTGTAAGGCGCGCCGACACCCTCGGCCGCCGGCGCGCTGCCTAGAATCGTTTGATGGCGCGCATCCTTCTGGCCTGGGAACTCGGTGGCGCCTACGGGCACGTGATGCGCTTTGCCACGCTGGCGCGCGAACTGGCGCGCCGCGGCCACGAGCCGGTGTTCGCGCTGAAGGACCTGGCGCATGTGGAGACCGCGCTCGGCAGCGCGCCTTACACGGTGCTGCAGGCGCCGGTGTGGCTGGGTGAGGTGAGCGGGCTGCCGCCACCGCTCGGCTTTGCAGAAACCACGCTGCGTCTCGGCTTCCTGCATCCGAAGGCGCTGCACGGAATCTGCCGCGCCTGGCGCGCACTGCTGGCCGCTGTGCAGCCCGCGCTGATCGTCTGCGATTACGCGCCGACCGCGCTGCTCGCCTCGCGCGGGCTGGGCATCCCGCGCATCGTCTTCGGCGAGTCCTTCTCTTCCCCGCCGCGCAGCCAGCCGCTGCCGCCCTACGCCAGTTGGCGCGTCGAATCCAGGTTGCGCATGGCCGAGTCCGAGAGCCACGCGCTGGCCGGCGCCAATGCCGCGCTGGATCGACTGGGCCAGCCGCCGCTGGCGCGGCTGGCCGATCTGCTCGACGCCGAAGAAGAGATGTTCACCTGCTGGCCGGAGTTCGATCAGTACCCGGGCCGCAGTGCAGGCGTCCACCTGGGCCCGCTGGCGAATCTGGACGACGGTGTGGCGCCCTACTGGCCCGAGGTCGACGGGCCGCGTGTGTTCGCCTACCTGAAGGCGCAGTCGCGCGACTTCGATGCGGTGATCAACGCACTGCGCGCGCTGGAGGTATCGGCCGTCGTGCACGCGCCCGGGCTGTCGCAGCGGCAGCAGCGGCTGCACCTGGCGCCGAACATCCGCTTCCAGGCCGAGCCGGTGCGCATGGCCGATGTCTGCCGCGAGGCGGCGCTGGGCATCTGCAACAGCGGCGCGTCGACGACGCAGGTGCTGGTGGGCGCGGGGCTGCCGGTGCTGCTGCTGCCCGAGCACATCGAGCAGATGACGACCGCCAAGCGCGCGGCCGAACTGGGCGCGGGGCTGGTGGTGGACTACGAGAAGGCGGCGCCGGACTTCAAGCGTCTGCTGAAACGGCTGCTGGGCGAAGCGGCGTTCCGCGAGGCGGCGCAGGCCTTCGCCGCGCGCCATGCCGGCGACGATCAGGCGGCGCGGCTGGCGCGCATCTGCGACCGTATCGAGGCGCTGCTGCCTGCTCCTGCAGCAGCTTGAGCAGCAGCCGGCAGCGCCGGCCGCTTCAGGCCCGGGCCACCGTCACCGTCAGCTGGTTGCGCCCGCCCACGCGCTCGTA
>JBBQOR010000001.1:0-24891 GCA_038331055.1 Burkholderiales bacterium | reverse complement strand
ACAGCGACAGGTTGTAAGGGTGAGAGCCCGAGCGCGTGCAAAGTCGGCCCTTGTTGATCGGGTCGGCCAGCTTTTCGTAGGTATCGACATCGGTTTTCTGCACCCGCTGGCGGTCATACACCACCATGCGCGCACGGGTCGAGAATCCGAACCATTGCGAACCCTGCCCGCTGTCCTTGCCGCGCCACTGTGCCGGAATCGCCGATTCCATCACCTTGCTGCGCAGCGGCTGAAACAGGCCGTCGATCTCGCCGCGCCACATGCGGGCGGCGTCGACCAGCAGGATCACATCGGCCGGGCTGGCCGCGCCCTCGCTCTGCAACCGCGCCAGCAACCCGGCGTCATCGGCGTCGATGCGATTGATGCGGATGCCGGTGGCCTTGGTGAAATTGTCGTACAGCGCCTCGTCGGTCTGGTAATGACGGGCCGAGTACAGGTTGAGCACCGTGCCTTGAGCCCAGCCGGCCGCAGGTATCAGGGCGGCCAGCGTGCCCAGCAGGGCGCCGAACAGCGCCCCGAGCAAGGGTCTGTGCAGACGTTTCGATCTCATGGCAGTTTCCGGTGGAGTGGATGCACCAGAGTCTACATGCGAACGCGAATGCTTCTCAAATAGATTTTCTCGACGTCACTCGTTGGGTGGGACGTAGCCCATAGGCTTGTCGGCCCCTTCGCCGAAAAAGAACTGCTCCATCTGCCGTGCCAGGTACTGGCGGGCGCGCGCGTCGGCCAGATTCAGCCGGTTCTCGTTGACGAGCATCGTCTGGTGCTTCTTCCACAGGTCGAAGGCTTCCTTGCTCACGTTGTCGTAGATGCGCCGGCCGAGCTCGCCCGGGTACGGTGGGTACACCAGGCCTTCGCCCTCTTTCTTCAGGTGGATGCACTGCACCATGCGGGCCATCACGACTCTCCTTGTTCAGACGATCTTCTTGACCAGCACCTGCGATCGCCGGTCCCAGTTGTATTTGCGTTTGCGCGCTTCAGGCAGCCGGTCGGGGTCGACCTGGGCGAAGCCGCGCTTGATGAACCAGTGCATCGTGCGCGTGGTCAGCACGAAGATGCTGTCCAGCCCCAGCGCCTTGGCGCGCTGTTCGATGCGCTTGAGCATTCGTTCGCCGTCGCCCTGGCCCTGCGACAGCGGCGAGACGGTCAGCGCGGCCATCTCGCCGGTCTTCGCCTCGGGGTAGGGGTATAGCGCGACGCAGCCGAAGATGACGCCGTCGTGCTCGATCACGGTGTAGTTGGCCACATCGCGCTCGATCTCGGTGCGCTCGCGGCGCACCAGTGTGCCGTCGCGCTCGAAAGGCTCGATCAGTTGCAGGATGCCGCCGACATCGTCGCTGGTGGCCTCACGCAGGCTCTCGAGCTTCTCGTCGACCACCATCGTGCCGATGCCGTCGTGCGTGAACACTTCCTGCAGGATCGCGCCGTCCACCGCAAAGGGCAGGATGTGCGAGCGCTCGACGCCGCCTTCGCAGGCCTTGACGCAGTGTTGAAGGTAGAACGCGGGGTCGCTTGGCTGCTCGGGCCGCGGCAGCGCGGCCAGCAAGCGTTTTGCGTCGGCCAGCGCGAGCTCGGTGTCGATGGCGCTGTCGGCATCGTCCTGGCGCTCGCGCACGCCGGGCACCTCGGTCAGGAACAGCAGCTTGTCGGCCTGCAGCGCGATGGCGGTGGCGGTGGCCACATCTTCCATCGTCAGGTTGAAGGCCTCTCCGGTGGGTGAGAAGCCGATTGGGCTGAGCAGGACCACCGCACCGATATCGAGGGCGCGCCGGATGGCCGCGCCGTCGACGCGGCGCACCAGTCCGCTGTGGATGAAGTCGATGCCGTCGACGATGCCCACCGGCCGCGCGATGAGAAAGTTGCCGGAGACCAGGCGCACCGTGGCATTGGCCATCGGCGTGTTGGGCAGCCCCTGCGAGAAGGCGGCCTCGATCTCGAAGCGCAACTGGCCGGCCGCCTCTTGCGCGGCGTCCAGCGCCACCGGATCGGTGATGCGCACACCGTGGCTGTAGAGCGAGACGTGTCCCTTGGCCGCCAGCTGCTCGGTCACCTGCGGCCGAAAGCCGTGCACCAGCACCAGCTTGATGCCCATCGCATGCAGGATCGACAGGTCCTGCACGAACACGCTGAGCTTGCCCGCGGCGATGGCCTCGCCGGCCAGCGCGACGACGAAGGTCTTGCCGCGGTAGGCGTGGATGTACGGCGCCACGGCGCGGAACCAGGGGACGAAGGTGTGCGGGAAAACCAGACTCATGCTGCCGAAGATTGTGCCGCAGGGCCTTTGTCACCGAGGTGTCGTTGACGGGCTCGCACCGACGGCGCACGATACAAGCCCCTTCAACCTGGACAGGAGCGCAGGAGATGGATGCTTACAAGACCCACGGTGCCTTTAGCTGGTCAGAGCTGATGACCAGCGACCCCGCAGCGGCGACCGAGTTCTACGGCGGGCTGTTCGGCTGGACCTCGAAGGACGTGGACATGGGCACCGGCCCGTACCACGTTGTCAATGTCGGCGAGACTGCCGTCGGTGGCGTGATGGGCCTGCCGCCGGGCGCGCCGCCGATGCCGCCGCACTGGGGCGTGTACATCACGGTGAACAACGTCGACGAGACGCTGGCCAAGGCCGTTTCCCTCGGTGGCAAGGTGTCGGTGCCGGCGATGGACGTGCCGGGCGTCGGCCGCATGGCCGGCCTGCAGGACCCGCAGGGCGCGCACTTCATGGTGATGACCTACAGCACGCCCTGATGCAGTGCCGGGGCGCGCCCATAATCCGCGCCCCGTGAGCCACCCCGGCCGGCTTCGCCCGGCGAACCCCATTCCCCCGATCGAGTACCCCGAGGCGCTACCCGTCTCGGCCAGGCGCGAGGAGATCGCGCGCCTGCTGGCGGCGCACCCGGTGCTCATCGTCTGCGGCGAGACCGGCTCGGGCAAGACCACCCAGCTGCCGAAGATCGCGCTCGAGATCGGCCGCGGCCGCCACGGGCTGATCGGCCACACGCAGCCGCGGCGCATCGCCGCCAGCAGCGTGGCCAAGCGCATCGCCGAAGAGCTGCACTCGCCGCTGGGCGAGGTGGTGGGCTACAAGGTGCGCTTCCAGGACCGGCTGCAGCCGGGGGCCACGGTCAAGCTGATGACCGACGGCATCCTGCTCGCCGAAGCGCAGGGCGACCCGCTGCTGCGTGGCTACGACACGCTGATCGTCGACGAGGCGCACGAGCGCAGCCTGAACATCGACTTCCTGCTCGGCCACCTGCGCCAGCTGATGCAGGGGCCGCGGCCGCGGCGGCCTGACCTGAAGCTGATCGTCACCTCGGCCACCATCGACGCCGAGCGGTTCGCCCAGCACTTTGCCGGCGAGCACGGTCCGGCGCCGGTGATCCAGGTCTCCGGGCGGCTGTTCCCGGTGGAGCTGCGCTGGCGCCCGTACGAAGAGTCGCGTGAGCATGATTTCAACGAGGCCATCGCCGACGCGGTGGACGAACTGTGGCTGAAGGCGCCCGGCGACATCCTCGTCTTCCTGCCCGGCGAGCGCGAGATCCGCGAGGCCGCCGACCACCTGCGCCGCCACCTGGCGCAGATGCAGCGGGGCGGGCCGCCGGCCGAGATCCTGCCGCTGTTCGCGCGCCTTTCGCAGGCCGAGCAGGACCGCGTGTTCGTCGCCGGCAATGGCCGGCGCATCGTGCTGGCGACCAACGTGGCCGAGACCTCGCTCACCGTGCCCGGCATCCGTTACGTGATCGACAGCGGGCTGGCGCGCGTCAAGCGCTACAGCTGGCGCAACAAGGTCGAGCAGCTGCAGATCGAGCCGATCAGCCAGGCGGCGGCGCAGCAGCGTGCCGGGCGCTGCGGCCGCGTGGCCGACGGCATCTGCATCCGGCTCTACGACGAAGCCGGCTTCGCCGAGCGGCCGCGCTTCACCGACCCGGAGATCCTGCGCTCATCGCTGGCCGGGGTGATCCTGCGCATGAAGTCGCTGGGCCTGGGCGCGGTGGAGGACTTTCCCTTCCTCGAGGCGCCACCCAAGCGGGCCATCTCGGACGGCTACGCCTTGCTGGCTGAGCTGGGCGCGGTGGACGAGGCCAACGAGCTGACCGATACCGGCCGCGATCTGGCGCGGCTGCCGCTGGACCCGCGCATCGGCCGCATGATCCTGGCCGCGCGCAGCCAGCAGGCCCTGTCGGAAGTGCTGGTGATCGCCTCGGCGCTGTCGGGGCAGGACGTGCGCGACCGCCCGCTCGAGCACGCCCAGGCGGCCGACGACAAGCACCGGATCTTCGACGACGAGCGCTCCGAGTTCAACGGCATCCTGAAGCTGTGGAGCTGGATCGAGGCCGGCCGCGGTGTGCACGGCCATGCGGCCAGCGCCGTCGAGCGTGTCGACAGCCACAAGCTGACCCACCGCCAGCAGGAGCAACGCCTGCGCGAACAGTTCGTCAGCCCGCGCCGGGTGCGCGAGTGGCGCGACATCCACTCGCAGTTGCACACCGTGGTAGGCGAGCAGGGCTGGCGGCTGAACGCCTCGCCCGCCACCTACGAGCAGGTGCATTGCGCGATGCTTGCCGGTCTGCTGGGCAACATCGGCCTGAAGTCCGACGAGGACGAGTGGTACCTGGGCGCACGCGGCATTCGCTACTGGCGCCATCCGGGTGTGCACCTGAGCAAGAAGCCCGGGCGCTGGATCGTTGCCGCAGAACTGGTGGAGACCACCCGGCTGTACGGCCGCGGCATCGCGGCGATCGACCCGCAGTGGATTCCGCCGCTGGCCGGCCATCTTCTGAAGACGCAGCTGCTCGAGCCGCACTGGGAGAAGAAGGCGGCGCAGGTGGTGGCCATGGAACGTGCCACGCTGTACGGCCTGGTGATCTACGCCAACCGCCGCGTCGACTACGGGCGCATCGATGCGGTTGCGGCGCGCGAGATCTTCATCCGCGAAGCGCTGGTGGCCGGCCTGAGCGAGGACACCTGGGACACCAGGCTGCCCTTCCTGGCGCACAACCGGCGCACGGTGGCGCAGGTGCAGGAGCTCGAGCACAAGACGCGGCGGCAGGACGTGCTGGTCGACGACGACCTGATCTACGCGTTCTACGACCGGCTGCTGCCGGCCGACGTGCACAGTGGCGCAGCGCTCGAACGCTGGCTGCGCGATGAGTCGAAGCGCCAGCCGCGGTTGCTGCAGCTCACGCGCGAAGAGCTGATGCGCCACGAGGCGGCCGGCGTCACCAGCGCGGCATTCCCGAAGACCGTGCGCCTGGGCGGCGTGGACTGCGCGGCTGGCTACCTGCACGAACCCGGCGATGCCAAGGACGGCCTCACCGTCACGCTGCCGATCTACGCGCTGAACCAGGTGGCCGAGGACCGCTGCGACTGGCTGGTGCCGGGCATGTTGCGCGACAAGGTGCTGGCGCTGCTGAAGAGCCTGCCGCAGCGGCCGCGCTCGCGGCTGGTGCCGCTGCCGGAGTTTGCGGCCAGCTTCTGCGCCGAGGCGCCGTTTGCGCAGGGTGCCCTGCTCGACGCCTTGCTGGCGGCGGTGCGCGTGCGCACCGACTTGCCGGTGCCGCGTGCGGAGTTCAAGACCGACCAGCTGCCGCCGCATCTGCTGATGAACTTCCGCGTCGTCGACGAGCATGGCCGCCAACTGGCCAGTGGCCGCCATCTGGCCGCGCTGAAGGCCGAGTGGGGCGCGCAGGCGCGCGGCGCTTTCCAGGCGCTGGCGGTGTTGAAGCTGGCGGGCGACCCGGCGGCTGCCGCGCCGGCACCGACCGCATCGCCAGTGGCAGGCCGCGGCATCGTGGCGACGCTGGTCGAAGCACCGCCCGCGCCAGTCGCCATGTCGGTGGCCGAGCAGCGCTACACCAGCTGGAGCTTCGGTGAACTGCCCGAGCTGATGGAGATCCGCCGCGGCGGCCAGTCGCTGGTCGGATTCCCGGCCCTGGTGGACGACGGCACGCAGGTGGCGATCGAGGTCTTCGACGAGCCGCTGACGGCCGCCACACGCCACCGCGCCGGGCTGCGTCGCCTGTTTGCGCTGCAACTGCGCGACAGCCTGAAGGCGCTGGAGAAGAATCTGCCGGGCCTGGTGCAGATGGCCACCGCCTACATGCCCCTGGGCAGCGCTGACGAGTTGCGTGCGCAGATCATCGAGCTGGCGCTGGACCGCGCCTTCCTCAACCCGCCGCTGCCGGCCGACGCCGCCGCGTTCCAGGCCCGGCTGGAGGAAGGCCGCGCGCGGCTGGTGCTGATCGCGCAGGAGGTGGCGCGCCAGGCCGGCGTCGTGCTGGCGGACTGGCTGGCGGCGCAGCGCAAGCTCAAGGACAGCCGGCCGCCCAAGGAGGTGGCCGAGGACATCGCCGCCCAGTTGCAGCGGCTGGTGGGCAAGCGCTTCGTCACCGACACGCCGTGGGCCGCGCTGCAGCAACTGCCGCGCTACCTGAAGGCGGTGACGATGCGGCTCGACAAGCTGCGCGCCGACCCCGCCCGCGACGCCACCCGGCTGGCCGAGTTGCGGCCCTTGGAGCATCGGTGGCAGCGCCGGCTGGCCGAGATGAAGGGCGTGCACGACGCCCGGCTCGAAGAGTACCGCTGGCTGCTGGAAGAACTGCGCGTGAGCCTGTTTGCGCAAGAGCTGCGCACCCCGCAGCCGGTCAGCGCCAAGCGGCTGGACCGCGCCTGGGCGCAGATCAGCGGTTAAGGTTCGAGCGGCCTCAGCCGTCGATCAGCAGCGCCACGCTGCGTGCCCGCAGCGCGAAGCCGGCGTCGCCCACGCGTTGCCAGCCGCTGCGGCCGTCGGGCTCGGCGCTGTCGAGCAGTGCCCGCCAGCGGCCCGCCGGCAGCGTGAAGTCGACATCGGTCTCGCCGGCGTTGAACAGCAGCAGCAGCGGGGCGCTGCCCCGGCCCGGCGCGCCGATCGCGGCACCGATCACGCGGGCGCCGCGCTGGCCCCAATCTGCGGGCGTCAGCGCGTCCCCATGCGCGGCCAGCCAGGCCAGGTCGTGGCGGCCGCGTGCGTCGGCCAGGCCGGTGTACCAGTGCGAGTCCAGCGGCAGTAGTCGTTTTCGCAGCGCGATCACATGGGCCGTGAAATCGCACAGCGCCTCGTCGGCATTCGCCCAGTCGATCCAGCTGAGCGGGTTGTCCTGACAGTAGGCGTTGTTGTTGCCGCCCTGCGTGTGGCCCAGTTCGCTGCCTGCCGCGAACATCGGTGTGCCCTGGGCCAGCAACGTGGTGGCCAGCAGGGCGCGCTGCAGCCGCTGGCGACGCGCGATCACTTCGCGGTCGGCGCTGGGGCCTTCGACGCCACAGTTCCAGCTCAGGTTGTGCCCGTGGCCGTCGTGGTTGTGCTCGAGGTTGAGTTCGTTGTGCCGGCCGTTGTAGCTGACCAGGTCGGCCAGCGTGAAACCGTCGTGCGCGGTGACGAAGTTGACCGACTCGCCGGGCGAACGCCTGCGCGGCTGGAAGATGTCGGACGAGGCGCACAGCCGCTGCGCGAACTCGCCGCGTGTGCAGGCCTCGGCGCTGCCGTGGCCACCCAGCCAGAAGGCGCGGGTGGTGTCGCGGAATCGATCATTCCACTCCAGCCAGCCGCGCGGGAACTCGCCCAGTCGGTAGCCACCGGGGCCCACGTCCCAGGGTTCGGCGATCAGCTTCACACCCGCCAGCAGCGGGTCTTGTGTCAACGCCTGGAACAGCGGTGCGTGGCCGGCAAAGCCGTGATCGCCGCGGCCCAGCACCGGGGCGAGGTCGAAGCGAAAGCCGTCCACGTGCATCTCGCGCACCCAGTAGCGCAGGCTGTCCATCACCATCTGCAGCACGCGCGGGTGGCGGATGTCCAGCGTGTTGCCGCAGCCGGTCCAGTTCTCGTACAGCGCCTTGTTCGATGCGCCGAGCCAATACCAACTGGCGTTGTCGAAGCCGCGCAGGCTGATCGTCGGGCCGCGCTCGTCGCCTTCGGCGGTGTGGTTGTAGACCACGTCCAGCAGCACCTCGAGACCGGCCGCGTGCAGCCGTCGCACCATCTCGCGGAACTCGTCGCGCGCCGCCCGCCCGGGGGCCGAGGCATAGCGCGGCTCAGGGCAGAAGTAGCCGACCGTGTTGTAGCCCCAGTGGTTGCGCAGCCCCTGCGCCGCCAGCCGCTCTTCGTCGATGAACTGATGCACCGGCAGCAGGCTGACGGCGGTGACGCCCAGACGCTGCAGATGGGCAATGGCGGCGTCGCTGCCGAGCCCCGTATACCGCCCGCGCTGAGCCACTGGCACGCCCGGGTGCTGCATCGTGAAGCCGCGCACATGCAGCTCGCAGATCACGCTGTCGGCCAGCGCCGTGCGCGGCGGGCGGTCGCCCTGCCAGTCGTAGTCGTCGTGCACCACGCGGGCCTTCAAGGCCATGTGAGCGTTGTCGCGCATGTCCATGTGCTGCGGGTGTTCGCGGTCGGCGCCGAACTGCGCCGGCTGCCACTCGAAATGGCCGACGATCTCCCGCGCGCAGGGGTCGAGCAGCACCTTGTGCGGGTTGAATCGGTGGCCGCGGTCGGGTCGCCACGGGCCGTGCACACGAAAGCCGTAGACCAGCCCCGGCCGTGCGCCGGCCAAGTGGCCGTGCCAGACATCGCCGCTGAGTGCGCGCAGCGGCAAGCGCTGAAGTTCCTCGGCGCCTGCGTCGTCGAACAGGCACAGCTCGACCTTGCTCGCGTGCGCCGAGAAGACCGCGAAGTTCACGCCGTCGGCGTCGACGGTGGCGCCCATCGGCCAAGCCCGGCCGTGGTGCAGCGTGGGCAGCCCGCCGCTGCCGAAGCGGCCCAGTTCGCGGTGCAGTGCATCCATCTTAGTGGCCCCCTGCAGCGATATCGGCCGCGTTGGCCGCCGGCTGAAGCCACGTCTCCCGCGCCCGGCAGGCAGAGGTTTCGCGGTTCGGCGTCATGGTCGAAGGGTCGACATCAACTCGCACGATGGCGCACACAAAGCAAAATGGCTTGGCTGCCCAATGTAAACCGGGCCCGACCCCACACCGAAGGAGACGGCATGAACCCGACCGATCTGGCGCGCAACCTGGATCTGCCCAAGCGCACCGTGGCGCTGGTGCTGGCCGGGGGCCGCGGCAGCCGCTTGAAGAACCTGACCGACAGCCGCGCCAAGCCGGCGGTGTACTTCGGCGGCAAGTTCCGCATCGTCGACTTCGCGTTGTCGAACTGCCTGAACTCGGGCATCCGGCGCATCGGCGTGATCACGCAGTACAAGAGCCACAGCCTGCTGCGTCACCTGCAGCGCGGCTGGGCCTTCATGAAGACCGAGATGAACGAGTTCGTCGACCTGCTGCCGGCTCAGCAGCGGGTGGACGAAGAGTCGTGGTATCGCGGCACCGCCGACGCCGTCTACCAGAACCAGGACATCCTGGCCGCTTACGGCGCCGACTACATCGTCGTGCTGGCTGGCGATCACGTCTACAAGATGAACTACGCGCTGATGCTGGCCGATCATGTGGCGCTGGGCCACGAGTGCACGGTGGGTTGCATCGAGGTGCCGCGCCTCGAAGCCAAGGCTTTCGGCGTCATGCATGTGGACGAGCAGCGAAAGATTCTCGACTTCGTCGAGAAGCCCGCAGACCCGCCCGCGGTGCCCGGCAAACCCGGGTTCGCGCTGGCCAGCATGGGCATCTACATCTTCAACGCCCGCTACCTGTACAAGCAGCTCGAGCGCGACATGTCCGACCCCGGGTCGACGCATGACTTCGGCAAGGACATCATTCCCAACGTGGTGCGCGCCGGCCAGGCGGTGGCCCACCCCTTCGAGCTGTCGTGCGTGGGCATGCGCTCCGGGCAGCCGCCTTACTGGCGCGACGTCGGCACCATCGACGCCTATTGGGACGCCAACATCGACCTCACCGCGACCGACCCGCAGCTCAACCTGTACGACACGCGCTGGCCGATCTGGACCTACCAGCCGCAGCTGCCGCCGGCCAAGTTCGTGCACAACGAGCCCGATCGCCGCGGGGCGGCCATCGAGTCCTTGTGCTCTGGCGGCTGCATCGTCTCGGGCGCGGTCTTCCGCTCGGTGCTGTTTTCGCAGGTGCGGGTGCATTCCTACGCCAGCGTCAGCTGGTCGGTGCTGCTGCCCGGCGTGCAGGTGGGGCGGCGCGCGCGGCTCAACCGCGTCATCGCCGACCGCGACTGCCTGATTCCCGACGGCATGGTGATCGGCGAAGACCCGGTGCTGGACGCGCAGCGCTTCCACCGCACCGAGTCGGGCATCACGCTGGTCACCCGCGACATGCTGGACGCGCTGACCCGATGAGGGTGCTGCAGGTTGCCGCGGAAGTCTTTCCGCTGGTCAAGACGGGTGGCCTGGCCGACGTGGTGGCGGCGCTGCCGCCGGCGCTGGCGCGCCAGGGCGCCGACGTGCGACTGCTGCTGCCGGGCTACCCGGCCGTGCTGGACGCCGTCAAGCACGCCCGCATGGTGCTCGAGCTGGGCCCGCTGTTCGGCGCCGCGCGGCTGCGCCTGCTGCTGGGGCGCATGCCGGGCTCCGAATTGTCGGTCTACGTGATCGACGCGCCCTACCTGTACCGCCGCGGCGGCGGCCCGTACCAGCAGCCCGATGGCAGCGAGTGGCCGGACAACATGCAGCGCTTCGCCTTGCTGGGCTGGGTGGCGGCGCATCTGGCGGCAGGAGAACTGGACGGCCGCTGGACGCCTGAGCTGGTTCACGCGCACGACTGGCACGCCGCGATGTGCTGCGCCTACATCGCCGAGCACGCCCCCACTACCGCTGGTAGCGTCTACACGGTGCACAACCTGGCCTACCAGGGTGTCTTCGCGCACGAGGACTCTCAGCAGCTCGGGCTGCCGGCGCGTTACATGGTGCCCTCGGGCCTGGAGTACCACGGCCAGCTGTCCTTCATGAAGGCCGGACTGAAGTTTGCCGACGTGGTGAGCACGGTCAGCCCGACCTATGCGCGCGAGATCACCACGCTCGAGTTCGGCTGTGGCCTGGACGGCGTGATCCGCGCGCGCAACGGCCTGGTGCGCGGCATCCTCAACGGCATCGACGATGTGGTCTGGAACCCGGCCACCGATGCGGCGCTGAGCTCGCGCTACGACACGCAGCAGTTGCAGGGCAAGGTGCTGGCCAAGGCCGCGTTGCAGCAAGAGTCAGGGCTGGTGGTGGACGCGCAAGCGCCGCTGCTGGCGGTGGTGAGCCGGCTGACGGCGCAGAAGGGCCTCGACCTGCTGCTGGAGGCGCTGCCGCAGATGCTGCGCGAGGGTGCGCAGCTGGTGGTGCAGGGCAGCGGCGAGCCCGCGCTGGAAGCGGCGCTGCGCATGGCCGCCAGCGCCTACCCCGGCGCGGTGGGGCTGCACCTGGGCTACGACGAGGCGCGTGCGCACCGCATCATCGGCGGCGCGGACATCATGATGGTGCCGTCGCGCTTCGAGCCCTGCGGGCTGACCCAGCTCTACGGCCTGCGCTATGGCAGCGTGCCGCTGGTGCACCGCGTCGGCGGGCTGGCCGACACGGTGGTCGATGCCGACCCGGCTGCGCTGGCGGCCGACCGCGCCACCGGCTTCAGCTTCGACGAGGCCACGCCGAGTGCGCTCCAGGCGGCCTTCGAACGCGCGCTGGTGCTCTTCCGGCAGCCTGCGCTGTGGCAGCAGCTGATGCGCCGGGGCATGGCGCAGCCGCTGTCATGGGACGGCCCGGCGCGCGAGTACCTGGCACTGTACGAAGACGCCTGCGCCGCCCGGCTGCGCGCACCACGCGGCGTGCCTGCGGGCTGAACACACCATGGCCCGGAGGGTCAGGACTCGGCCTTGATGCCGTTGGCCAGAAGCACCGGCTGCCAATAGCGCTGCTCAGCCGCGATGCGTGCAGACAGCGACGCTGGGGAAGACGACACCGCAGTCATGCCGGCCTGCGCGAACGTGGCGGCCAACTCGGGGCGGGCAATCGCATCTTGCAATGCGGTGGACAGGGCCGCGACGGTGTCCTTGGTCGTCGAACCGGGTGCGAAGAATGCAAACCATTCCTTGACCACCAGCTTGGCGTGACCCTGCTCGACGAACGAAGGCACATCCGGCAGGTAGGTGCTGCGGCCTGGCCCCGAGGTCGCCAGCACCCGAATCCGCTTTGACGCGTGGTGTTGACGCAGCAGCCCTTCGGGCAACACCAGGGCGGCAATCTGCCCTCCCAGCAAAGCGTTCACCCCGGGTGGCCCGCCCGAGTAGGCGATGTGTTGCCACGCCACGCCTGCGTCGCGAAACAGCATGGCCGCGAGCAGATGGGGCAGCGTCCCGGTGCCTGGTGAGCCGACGTTCGCGCTGGCCGGATTCCGCCGCGCCCAGCCGATGAAGTCGCCTAGGTTTGCCACGTCCGCAGGCACCGCCGGGCCGACTGCGATGCCCAGCGACATCTCGCTGGCCAGCGATACGGGCTGCAGATCCAGGATCGGGTCGTAGCCAAGCTTGGTGTAGAGGTACGGATAGACCGTCGCGATCGCGCCTTGTGCCAGCAACAACGTCGAGCCATCCCCTGGCGCGGCTTTCAACGCATTGACGCTGAGCAGGCCGGCAGCGCCTGGCCGGTTGTCGACCAGCGCACGCTGCCCGCGCAAGGGCAGCAGTTGCTCGCCGACGGCGCGGGCCACCAGGTCAGGAATGCTGCCGGCCGGTCCGCTGCACAGAATGCGCAGCGCATCGTCGCGTGCGGCATGCGACAGGCGCCCGAACGACATCCCGGCCAGGGCTGCGAAGACGGTGGCGCCGGCGCGCAGCAGGCGGCGCCGCTGCATCGCATGTTCCAGATCGATCAAACGGGTCATGGTGTGCTCTCAGGGTCGGCGGGCTGCCGTGATTAGAAGTTCGTTCGGGCCAGCCCAGCCCGACGGTGTGTCGAAGACTTGCAGTTGCTGCCGGATGTCGTGCCATGCCGCCTCGGCGGCGGCATCGCTCAGGCCGGTCAGGATCTGCAGAATCGGGCTGGCCGAGCTGCGCACGAAGGCCAGGTAGTGGTCGACCGACGGCAGCTGAAACACCGCATCCATCGCCGTCGTCGCCACGTCGCGAAACCCGGCTTCACGACACAGCGCGTCCATGTGGCCGGGGCGACCCAGGCTGAACAGGCTGCCGGGGGCCGGTGGAGCGGAAGGGTCGCGTGGCGGCAGCCCGGCGTGCCGCAGTGCGGTGGCCATCAGGATCGTGATGCAGGGGTTGTTCTGCGGGCCCGAGAAGACCACGCTGCACAGGCCACCACCGGGCCGCAGCGCGCGGTGCATCTCGCGCAGGGCTCGCAAGGGGTTTGGAAAGAACATCAGTCCGAGCCGGCAGACCACCGCATCGAAGCGGCCCGGCTCGACCTGAAGGTCCTCGCCGTCCGCCACGCGGCACTGCACATGCTTCATGCCGGCGCGCTGCGCGCGGGCCTGCGCCAGCGCCACGATGGCTGGCGAAAGATCGGTCGCCACGACTGCCCCTGAAGCACCGACCCTCTCGGCGAGATCCATGGTCTGGTCGCCCGCACCCGCCGCCACATCGAGCACGCGCGAACCCGCCACCACACCGGCCATGTCCATCATGGCGTCGGTCGGCGCGCGCAACCAGGCGCGGATGTCCGGCGAATGCGCGTCCCAGCCGCCGGCGGCCGCGTCCCAGTGCGTGCGCACAGCGGACTTGAAGGCTTGCGCTTCTGTTTCGATGAGGTCCATTTCTTGAGCGTACGCTCGGGGGCCCTGAGCGGCCAGCCGCAAAACTGCACTGCAGGAGCCGCAATGGCGCATAGCCCGCAAGACTTCGACTGGGACGATCTGAAGCATCTGCTTGCCGTGGCGCGCCACGGCAGCACCTTGGCCGCCGGCCGTGCGCTCGGCCTCGACCAGTCCACCGTGCAGCGGCGTTTGACGGAACTCGAGCGGCGCTTCGGGCAGCCCCTGGTGCAGCGCCATCCCAGCGGATACCGGTTGACCGAGTTCGGGCTGGCCTTGCTACCCCACGCCGAGCGTGTCGAGGCGGCCGTCACGGTGTTCAAGCAACAGTTGGCGAGCGCCGCGGCCGAGGTGGCCGGCGTCATCCGCGTGACCTGTCCTGAGCCGATCGTCTATCGGATCACGCAGTCGACATTGCTCGAGCGATTCAGCCAGCGCAACCCCGGGTTGCAGGTGCACTTCGTCATGAGTGACAAGACGATCGATCTGGCCCAAGGTGAAGCTGACGTGGCCCTGCGCTCCGGCCACAGCAACGCTGGCGACGATGGTGGTCTTGTCGGACGCAAGATCGGCGATTCCCTCTGGGCGGTCTACGCGAGCAAGACCTACATCGAGCGCCACGGCCGCCCGCACCGCATCGAGGACCTGGCGCAACACGCCCTGGTCGGATTCGACGACAGCATGGCCAAGCACCGCATCACGGCGTGGCTGCGGCAGATCGCACCTGACGCGGTACTGGCTGCGCGCTGCAACAGCGTGCTCGGCCTCGTCTATTCAGCCAAGGCCAGCATCGGCATCGCCCCGCTGCCCATGGCGCTGGGCGATGCAGAGCCGGATCTCGTACGAGTGATCGAGCCCGTCGCCGAGTTGACGCGGATCTGGCGTCTGCTGACGACGCCCGAGTTGCGACACACCCCCCGTGTGGCCGCGTTCTTCGACTTCATCGTGGGCGAGATCGACACATTGCGCCCGATCATCACCGGCTGAAATCGGAGGCACGGATCTCTGGCGCCTGTTCGCCTCCAACCCTCACAGCCCCAGCGTCGCCCCCGGCTTCCCGGCACGTAGCCCACCAGACCCTGCGCCAGACGGCGCGCGGCCCCCGGCGCGGAACAGCGGGTACCTCATGCCGCTGCCGCGCAGCGTCTGTTGGCGGAGGCAGTAGGATTCGAACCCACGATGCCCCTGCGGGCATGCCTGATTTCAAGTCAGGTGCAATCGACCACTCTGCCATGCCTCCGCGGCGCCGTCGTGCCAGCGCTCGCGCGCCATCGGTACGCCGTCCCGACAGTTTAGGCGGATCGCCGCAACGGCCGTCAAGAGCCCGGCGCCTGCGCCGACGCGCACGGCACCTGCACGATCTGCTGCCTGCCACCATCGACCCTCGCGGCGCTGAGCGCGCCACCCCACACGCAACCGGTGTCGAGCGCGAGCAGTTCGGGCCGCACAAGCAGCCCCAGTGTGCTCCAGTGCCCGAAGGCCATCGGCGTGCCGGCCGTGTCACGGCCGGGCGGATCGAACCAGGGATAGAAGCCGGGAGGCGGTGCTTGCGCGCCGTTCTTGGCCGCGAACTCCATCGTGCCGTCGGCGGCGCAAAAACGCATTCGCGTCAGCGCGTTGACGACGAAGCGCCATCGATCGTGCTCGCCGAGCGTCTCGCTCCAGCGCTGCGGGCGGTCGCCGTACATCACCTTCAAAAAGTCCGTCAGGTCGGGGCCGCGCAGCAGCGCCGAAACCTCGTCGGCCAGCGCCAGCGTGCGTGCCGCGCTCCATTGCGGCACCACGCCGGCATGCACACACAGCCAGCCGAAGGCGCTGACGGCCAGCGGCCGCATGCGCAGCCACTCCAGCCAGGCGTCGCGCTCGGGTGACTGCAGGATGTCCTGCAGCGTGTCGCCACGACTGGCCGTGCGCACGCCCTGCGCCACGGCCAGCAGGTGCAGGTCATGGTTGCCCAGCAGACACGTGGCGCTGTCGCCCAGGCCGCGCAGGCGCTGCAGCACGGCAAGGGACCCGGGGCCGCGGTTCACCAGATCACCCAACACCACCAGCCGATCGCGCGAGGGCGAAAAGCCGATCTCCGCCAGCAGCCGCTCCAGCGCATCGGCGCAGCCCTGCAGGTCGCCCACGAGATAGTCCATCGATCGATTCTGCTACGCTCGTATTCCCTTCTTCATTCGTCCCCGCTGGCGCGGGCGGCGCGCATGGACGTTTCGCTGCTCGCCTTCCTGATTCTTCTCAACGGTGTGTTCGCGATGTCCGAGCTGGCGCTGACCGCCAGCCGCAAGGCCCGCTTGCAGGTGATGGTCGAGAGTGGCGAGCCCGGCGCTCAGGCGGCGATGGACCTGCACGAGAACCCGACCAAGTTTCTCTCCACGGTACAGATCGGCATCACTTCGATCGGTGTTCTCAACGGCATCGTCGGCGAATCGGCCTTTGCCGAGCCTCTGTCGCATTGGTTGCAGCAGGAGATGCAGGTCAGCCAGCGCGCCGCAGCCATCACCGCCACCGCGCTGGTGGTGATGATCATCACCATCCTGACCATCATCTTCGGCGAGCTGGTGCCCAAGCGGGTCGGGCAGCTCTACCCCGAGACGGTGGCGCGCCTGGTCGCGCGGCCGATGAACCTGCTGTCGGCCGCCACGCGCCCGCTGGTGATGCTGCTCAGCGCCGCCACCAACGCGGTGCTGCGGCTGCTTGGCATGCACAACGCCACCGCGCGCGCGGTGACTGAAGAAGAGATCGCCGCCAGCCTGGAAGAAGGCGTGGACGCCGGCGTCATCGAGGCGCAGGAACACCAGATGGTGCGCAACGTGTTCCGCCTCGACGACCGCCAGATCGGCTCGATGATGATTCCGCGCGCCGAGATCGTCTGGCTCGACGTCGACGCGCCGATCGAGCGCGCGCTGGCGCTCATGTCCGAGCAGGGCCACGCGCGCTACCCGGTGTGCCGCGAGGGGCTGGACGATGTGATCGGCGTGATCGGGGCGCACAGCCTGCTGCAGCCGCTGGCGGCCGGACTGCAGCCCTCGCTGGCCGACCACCTGGCTGCCCCGGTGTTCGTGCCCGAGACGCTCTCGGGCATGGAACTGCTGGCGCACTTCCGGCAATCCGGCACTGACATCGTGTTCGTCGTCGACGAGTACGGCGCGGTGCAGGGCATCATCACCGAGCACGATGTGCTGGAGGCCATCGCCGGGGAGTTCTCGGCGCCGGCCGACGACGACGCCTGGGCGGTGCAGCGCGAGGACGGCAGCTGGCTGATGGATGGCCTGATTCCGGTTCACGAGTTGAAAGACCGCCTGGGGTTCAAGGAGTTGCCCGAGGAAGACCGCGGGCGCTACAACACACTGGCTGGCATGGTGATGCTGCTGCTGGGCCGCCTTCCGCGAACCACCGACCACGTGGATTGGGAAGGCTGGCGCTTCGAGGTCGTCGACCTCGACGGCAAGCGGGTCGACAAGCTGCTGGCCAGCCGCCTACCTGACTTCGGAGACACCTCATGATGAACGCGCACCTCCACCGCCAGCCGGTGGCCATCGACCGTGAACGCCACCGCCAGGCCTGCGTGCGCTGGCCGGTCACCGACTGGGCAGTCGCCTCACGGCTGAATTCGATCCCGGTGACCGGTGCCGAGTTCGGCCCCGCCTGCCGCGAGTACCCGGTGGTCTTCATCGCCGGCGGCAACGACGATGCCGGCCAGCCGCAGGTGCTGCCGGTGGCGCTGTTGGGCCTGGCGCCGGACGAGAACCTGTTCATCGGCGAAGGCGGAGCCTGGCGTGCGCAGTACCTGCCGGGGCTGCTGAGGACCTATCCATTCGGTATCTCGCGCATGGACGCCCAGCGCTTTGCCGTCTGTGTGGACGCCGGCTGGGCGGGCGTGCAGCTTGCCGGCGGTGACGGCGAGGCGCTGTTCGGCGCCGACGGCGAGCCCACCGAGTTCCTGCAGCGCACGCAAAAGCTGCTCGAGCAGATCGAGATCGAGGTCCAGCGCACACGGGTGTTCTGCCGCAAGCTGCAAGACCTGGGCTTGCTGCGCGAGGTGCGCCTGGACGCCACGCTGGCCGATGGCCAGAAGATCGCCGTCGAGGGCTTCATGACGGTGGATGAGGCCAAGGTCAAGGCGATGGCCGATGCCGACGTGCTGGAGATGCACCGCAACGGCATGATGAGTCTGGTGCACGGCCACTTCCTGTCGATGGGCCATATGCAGCGGCTGCTGGACTGGCGCAGCGCGCGGGTGCAGGCCGCAGCTGCAGCTGCATCTGTGTCGGCGGTGACGCAAGCGGCATGACGGTCCAGCTGAAGAAGCCCGTTGCTTCGGCGGTACCGATCAGGCTGGTTGATGCCTCGGGCTTTGCCGCTGCCGCGTCCGCCGCGCCCGAGGCCACGCGCCGCTGGCTGGCGGCGGTGGGCTTCCAGGGCGCTGCCGACACCTTCGTCGTGGTGCCGGGGGCCGAGGGCGTGCTGCAGTCGGTGTGGGCCGGCGTGCGCGAGCCGGGCCATGCCTGGGCGCTGGCGGCCTTGCCCAAGGGCCTGCCCGAAGGCCGCTATCGGCTGGCCGACGACGGCTTGCAGATCGATGCGCAGGCGGCAGCATTCTCTTGGGCGATGGGCGGCTACCGCTTCGGCCTTTACAAGCCGGCGCGACGACCACCCGCGCAGCTGATGCTGGCGCCCTCTGCGGCGGCCACGCGCGGGCTGCAACTGGCCTCGGCCAGCGCGATGGCGCGAGATCTGGTCAACACGCCGGCCGAAGATCTCGGGCCTGCACAGCTGGCCGCAGCCGTGCAGCGCGCGGCCAAGGCCCACGGCGGCAAGTTCCGCCAGGTGGTCGGCGCGGCCTTGCTGAAGGAAGGCTTCCCTGCGATCCACGCTGTCGGCCGCGCGGCCGACAGCAGCCGCGCGCCGCGCCTGATCGAGCTCACCTCGGGCGACCCGAAACCGCCGCGGCTGGTGCTGGTGGGCACGGGCGGGGGCGTCGCCCGCGGCGGCCTGGATATCACGGGCGCCGACGGCATGCGCCTGATGAAAAAGGACATGGGCGGCGCCGCCAACGCGCTGGCGCTGGCCGAACTGGTGATGACGCTGGCGCTGCCGGTGCGGCTGCAGTTGCTGATCCCCGCGGTGGAGAACGCCATCGCGGGCAATGCCTTCCGCCCGGGCGATGTGTTCAAGACGCGCAAGGGCCTGCACATCGAGATCGGCAATACCGACGCCGAGGGCCGCGTGATCCTGTGCGACGCGCTGGCTTACGGCGCCGAGGGCCGGCCCGACCTGATGATCGACATGGCCACGCTCACCGGCGCCGCGCGGGTGGCACTCGGGCCGCAACTGCCGGCGCTGTTCTGCCGCCGCACCGAGCTGGCGCGCGAAGTCGTCGACCTGGGCCTCATGCTGCACGACCCGCTGTGGCACATGCCGCTGTGGCGCGACTATCACGCCAGCATCGAGAGCGATATCGCCGACATCGTCAACACCGGCCGCGGCGCGATGGCCGGCGCGATCACGGCCGCGCTGTTTCTCGACGACTTCGTGCCCGAGGGTGTGGACTGGATGCACATCGACCTCTTCGCATGGAACGACGGCCCGCGCCCCGGGCGGCCGGTGGGCGGCGAGGCGCAGACCATCCGCACGCTTCTGGCATGGCTCGAGCGGCGATACAGTCGCCGCTGAACGCAGCAGCGCAGGAGACGCCATGAGTGATGCCATGAGTGATGCCACGAGTGAAGCCACCGTCCTGGTCGAGAGCCGCGGCGCCGTGCGCCGGCTGCCGCTGAACCGCCCGCAGGCGCTGACCCGCGTCACCGCCGCGATGCACGCCGAACTGCTGCCTGCCCTGCAGGCGGCCGCCGACGACCCCGAGGTGCGCGTGGTGGTGCTCACCGGCGCCGGCCGCGGTTTTTGCGCCGGGCAGGATCTGAACGACCCGGCAATGCGGTCGGCCGACGGAGGCGCGCCGGACGTGGGCGCGGTGATCGAGCGCCACTACCGGCCACTGGCCCTGCGCGTGCGCACGATGCCGGTGCCGGTGATCGCTGCCGTCAACGGCGTGGCGGCCGGGGCAGGCGCGAACCTCGCGTTGTGCTGCGACTTCGTGATCGCCGCGCGCGGTGCCAGCTTCATCCAGGCCTTCAGCAAGATCGGTCTGGTGCCCGACTGTGGCGGCACCTGGCTGCTGCCGCGGCTGGTCGGCCGCGCGCGTGCGCTCGGCCTCGCGATGACCGGCGACAAGCTGCCGGCCGAAGAGGCCCAGCGCATCGGCCTGATCTGGCAATGTGTGGACGACACCGCGCTGATGGACTCGACGATGGCGCTGGCGGCGCGGCTGGCCGCGATGCCTTCGCGTGCCCTGGCCGAGACCCGCCGCGCGCTCGACGCGGCGATGGTGATGGACTTCGGCGATGCGTTGGCGCTGGAGGCCGAAACCCAGGGCGAACTGGGCCGCGCGCATGACTTTGCCGAAGGCGTGGCCGCGTTCCTGGCCAGGCGCGCACCGCGCTTCAGCGATCGCTGAGCGAGCTTCGGCTCGACGCTGACGCAGGGGTTCGGTCCGGCGGTCGGCTTGCTCTACGCACGAGGCGGACAGGTACTGCGGCGATCCCGACGCCCTCCAACCCAGCGGCACTCTCAGCAGCCTGGCGGCAGGAGCTTGGTGCGCGCCTGCGGCTCGAGCCCCTCGCAGAGCTTGCGCAAAAGGGCCTGGAGCTGCTCGCGTTCGTCGCCGCCCAGCGGCGCCATCAGCCGCTCGGTGACGCTCGCCGCGAGCTCCCGTCCCCGGGCCAGCGTGGCGGCACCATCGTCGGTCAGCGTGAGATGCACACGGCGGCCGTCGGCGGTGGAGGGCTCGCGCGCCACCATCCCCCGCGCCTGCAGCCCGCGCACGATACGCAGCGTGGTCACGCGGTCGAAGCCGAGCGCGCGTGCCACGGTGGCCTGGTCGCACCCGCCCGCATGCGCGACGATCGTCAGCACGCCGTACTGCGGGGGCGTCAGGCCGAGCTCCCTGCATCCCTCCTCGAACCAGCCGACCGAGAGCTGGTGCGCGCGCCTCAGCAAGAAGCCGGGGCGCAGGTAGAGCAGTTGCAGCAGTTCGGAGGGCGAGCCGGGCATGTCACTCCGGCTGGATGTTGTTGGCCTTGGCCACGCCCATCCACAGCGGAATCTCGGTGGCGATGACGCGGGCGAACTCCTCGGGTGTGCTGCCCTCGGGTTCGATGCCCAGTTGCAGCATGCGCTCGCGCACGTCGGGCAGCTTCACGATGCGCGCGACTTCGGTCTGCAGTTTTTGAATGATGGCAGGCGGCGTGCCGGCCGGCGCCAACAGGCCGCTCCACAAGGTGACTTGCAGGTCCACGCCCTGCTCGGCCATGGTCGGGATGTCCGGCAGCAGCGGCATGCGCTTGGCCGAAGTCACCGCCAGCCCGCGCAGCAGCCCGCCCTTGATGCCGCCGGCGGCGGGCCCGGAGTCGACCAAGGTCATCAGCACCTCGCCCGAGGCCACCGCCTGCACGGCCGGGGCGCTGCCCCTGTACGGGATGTGATCGGCAATGATGCCGGCCTTCTGCTTGAGCAGTTCGGTCGCGAGGCGGAACGACGCGGCGCTGGCGCCATAGTTCGACTTCGTCGGGTTGGCCTTGCTGTACGCGGCGAGTTCCTTCACGCTGCGAAGCGGGCCGCTGGCCTGCACCACCAGGATCAGCGGGAACGACCCGACCATCGACACCGGTGCCAGGTCGCGCACGGCGTCGTATGGCAGCTTGGCGTAGAGCGCGGGGTTGAACACGATCGGGCCGCTTGCACCCATCGTCAGCGTGTAGCCGTCCGGGGCCGCCTTGGCCACGGCATCGGTGCCGATGATGGCGCCGGTGCTCGGTCGGTTCTCGACGATCACCTGCTGCCCGAAGGTCTCGCTCATCTTCTGGCCGACCAGGCGGGCCAGGATGTCGTTGGCGCCACCGGGCGTGTAGCCGACGATGATGCGGATCGGCTTGTTCGGGTAGCCGGCGGCCGGATTCTGCGCGAGGGCCGTGGACATGGCGCAGCCGAGTACGCCAGCGCTCAGGGCCTGCAGGAAAGTGTGTCGTTTCATGATGTCGTTGTCTCCGTCTTGGTTGGCATGGAATGGCGCAGGCGCGCCGCGAACTCGAGTCCCTTCGCCAGGCGGAACACCGCGCGGCAGGCGGGCACCGGCAGGCCGAGGCGGTCGGCCTCGCGAACGATGTAGCCGGTGAGTTCCTCGATCTCGGTGTCGGCGCCGCGCGCGATGTCAAGCGCCATCGAGCCGGCATGGGCCGAGACCGGCATCAGGCCCTCGCGCACCTGGTGCACGTACTCCATGGGGTCGAAGGCGAACCGCCCGCCCACGGCCAGCACCACAGCGCGGCACTCTGCGGCCATGTCGTCGACCAGGGCGCGCACCTCGGGCACCGCATAGCGGGCGGCGTTGACGCCCAGAAGCAGCGCCCCGATCGGGTTCATCACGGCGTTGAAGACAAACTTGGACCACACCGCGTCCATCGGGTCGGCCAGGGCCTCGCAGGGCAGTCCCGCCGCCTGCAGCAGCGCGGCGAAGGGCCGCACCTCGTCCAGCGTGCCGCGCACCGGCCCCAGCCAGGTGCAGCGGCCGCGGATCAGGTGCGCCGCGCGGCCCGGGCCCAGATGGCGGGCGGCATCCATCGACACGCCGCGCGCCACCGGCAGCGCCGGCACCGTCAGCAAGACCTCGGCGTTGCCCATGCCGTTCTGCAGCGTCACCAGCACGGGCCGGGCGCCGGGCTCGGCCAGTACCGGGGCCAGGGTGTGCAGGGCGGCGGCGGTGGCGCCGGACTTGACGAGAAAGACGATGGCGTCGAAGCGGCAACCCGCCAGCGTCTCCACCCGGTCGGTGGCGCGCACCCGCGCCTGCAGCGTGCTGACGCCCTCCACCCGCAGGCCATCGGCCTGGATGGCCTGCACCTGTGCGGCGTCGATGTCGAAAACGCAGACCTCTGCCACGGCGGCCAGGTGCGCGGCCAGCAGCATGCCCATGGCGCCGCAGCCCACCACCAGGACTTGCGGTCGACTCATAGCGGCGCCACCGACACGGTCATCACCGCGGCCTGCCCACGATCGACGGCCGCCAGGCAACGAGCGATGGCGCCGGGCACCTCGGCCGGATCGGCCACGGCCTCGCCATACGCGCCGAAGGCGGCTGCCACCTGCTCGAAGTGCCGATGCTCGCCGCCCAGGCGCGCCTGGAACTGCTGCGCCTGCTCGGCCTCGCCACCGGGGTGCACGCGCAACACGGCTTCCTTGACGGCCTGCCAGCCCCCGTTGTCCAACACCACCGTGAAGATGGGCAGGCCGTAGCTCTGTGCGACGGCATACACGGACGTGGGCGTGGAGAAGTGAAAGCCGCCGTCGCCCACCACCTGCAGGACGCGGGCCGCGGGCCGGGCCAGCCGTGCGCCGAGCGCCATGCCGCCGCTGTAGCCCAGGCCACCGCCGGCGCAGCCGATCAGCGTGCCGGGTTCGGTGCGCATGATGTGGCCCAGCACCGCGGGCGAGTTGCGGATGGCTTCGTTGACGACGATGTCTTGCGGCGTCAGCGCCGCGCCCAACTGCGCGCACAGCCAGGCGGGCGAGATGGCACCCACCGCACCGGCGTCCGCCGCGGCAGCGTCGCGCGCGCTCAGGCGGGCCTGCCGGGCCGCCTGCAGCGTGGCCATCCGTGCCGCTACCCTGGCGCGCCAGGCATCGTCGGCGCGTGCCAGCACGGCCGCCAGCACTTGTGCCAGCGCCGTGCCGCAGTCGGCCCGCAGCCGCAGGTCAGTCGGGAAGCCCCACATCGGAAAGTCCTGCTTCAGCGGGTCGACGTCGATGTGGATGAAGGCCGCGTCGGCATCGGGCGTGACGAACTTCGGCAGCCAGGGCACGTCGATGTCGAGCAGAAGCCCCAGGTCCGCACCCGGCACCACCTTGGCGGGGTCGAAACCGGCAAAGCACGGTGAATCGCGCGAGATGCTCAAGACGGTGGGCATGAACTCCACCACGCGCATGCCGCAGGCCAGGGCCAGCGCTTCCAGCACCGGCACGGCGGCGGGCTTGCGGCCCAGGTAACTGGTGATGACGACCGGGTTCTCGGCGGCCATCAGCCGTTCGGCGATGTGCGCCGCCTGCTCGGGTGCGATGCCACCCGCCGAAACCGGCCCAAAGCGCGCGGCGGGAAAGCTGGCCACGCGATCCGCCGCCCAGGTCTCTGCCAGCGTCTCTCGGGGCAGCGTCAGGTAGACGGGCCCGGGCGGGTCGCTCTGCATCATCGTGTGGGCGCGGCGCAGCACCTCTTTCGCGATGACGCCGGTGGGCAGCGAGTATTCCCACTTCACGTACGGGCGCACCAGGCTGCCGATGTCGAACGGGTCCTGGACGAAGTGGATGTAGTTGTCGCGCGAACCGGGCAACTCGCCGCGCAGCGTAAAAGGCGAACGCCCGGCCATCAGCAGTACCGGCAGCCGCGAGCGGAACAGGTTGTGCAGTCCCATCGCCGCATTGGCGGTACCTGCATCGACGTGCACCAGCACCCCCTGCCCGCGCCCCGTGACCGCGGCAAATCCCGCAGCCATATGCACGGCCACGTTCTCATGCGGGCAAAGCAGCGCCTGGGGTTGCGGGCGGCCCTGGCGCCTGAAGGCCGCCATGGCCTCGATCAGCGACACGTGGTCGGTGCCCAGGTTGCAGAACAGGTGTTCGATCCCGCAATCCTGCAGGCCGTCGAGGAAGTGCTCGGCGGTTGTGGGGGCGGTCACGCAGGCCGTGACGGGTGCGGTCTTTGGAGCGGTCATGGGGGCAGGTCCAGAGGCAGGCGGGTCACGTCGTGCTCAAAGATCCAGTCGTGGCGCTGGCGTACGCGGGACGGCTCCCACTCGCGTTCGATGTAGGCCGCGGCGGTGGCGGGGTCGGCCAGGAGCGAATTGTGAAAGCGATTGGTGTTGTCGGCCGCGCCCTGCACGATGCGCGTGGTGCGCGGCAGGCGCAGGGCGACGAAGCGCGCGAGTGCAGCGGGGGCAGTTTGGGCGCCATCGGCGTCGTCCAGTTCGGTCAGGCAGCGCGCGAGCAGCAGCGCATCCTCGAGCGCCATGTTGGCGCCCTGGGCCAAGAACGGCAGCGTCGGGTGGGCGGCGTCGCCGATGAGGACGCTGCGGCCGTCGCGCCAGCCGGCGAGCGGCG